>NZ_JASCOM010000342.1:0-5183 GCF_029959925.1 Pseudomonas sp. PS02303 | reverse complement strand
CCTAATGTTATTTTTTGCGGCACAAAAAACCCGGGGGGGGGGGGGCTTGGCGCACCGCCCCCGCGCCACAAAGACCTCGCCAATCCCAAGCCCCTTGTTAGATCGTTAGCCACCTTCCTATAATCGAATCCGCTTACCCAAGCCCCGGCCGAACCACGTGCTTACCCCGCACGCAGCAGGTTCCGGCCAGACCATCGGCACTTTCCGCACCACACCGACGACTGTTCCTACCTTGAACAGCGGCCGCGCCTCACTCCCACATCCCTGGGTGTTCGACCATAATAATTCGCTCCACTGGGGCACATGACTGTCAGGGATAACCGCATGACGACCAGCACGACTTATAGCGACGCGCCTACCCAACCGACGAACTCCGCCACCCGCGTGGCCACGGCGAGTTTTATCGGCACCGCCATCGAGTTTTACGACTTCTACGTCTATGCCACCGCTGCGGCGCTGGTGATCGGTCCGGTGTTCTTTCCGCAGACCTCCGGCACCGCCCAGATGCTGTCGGCGTTCCTCACCTTCGGCATCGCATTCCTTGCCCGCCCCTTGGGATCGGCGCTGTTTGGGCACTTCGGTGACCGCATCGGGCGCAAATCGACATTGGTCGCTTCGCTGCTATTGATGGGTGTGTGCACCACGTTGATCGGCGTATTGCCGGGCTATGACAGCATCGGAGCCTGGGCGCCGATCCTGCTCTGCGTGCTGCGGTTCGGCCAAGGCCTTGGGCTGGGCGGCGAATGGGGCGGTGCGGCCCTGCTGGCGACGGAGAATGCGCCCAAAGGCAAGCGCGCCTGGTTCGGCATGTTCCCGCAGCTCGGCCCCTCGATTGGATTTCTGGCGGCTAACGGTCTGTTCCTGACGCTCGCCATGACCCTGAATGACGAGCAGTTCCGCTCTTGGGGCTGGCGGATTCCGTTTCTGCTCAGCGCCGCGCTGGTGATGGTGGGCCTGTATGTGCGCCTCAAACTCCACGAAACCCCGGTGTTTGCCAACGCCATGGCACGTCAGGAGCGAGTGAAGATCCCGCTGGTCGAGCTGTTCAGCCAGTACTGGGTACCGATGTTGCTGGGGGCAGGGTCGATGGTCGTGTGCTACGCGCTGTTCTACATCTCGACGGTGTTTTCATTGAGCTACGGCGTGTCGACACTCGGCTACAGCCGCGAAACCTTCCTTGGGCTGCTGTGCTTCGCCGTCCTGTTCATGGCCGCCGCCACGCCGTTGTCCGCCTGGGCCAGCGACCGCTACGGGCGCAAACCGGTGCTGATCATTGGCGGCGTCTTGGCGATCCTGTCGGGATTCTTGATGGAACCGCTGCTGACCCAAGGCTCGACCTGGGGCGTGGCGCTGTTCCTGTGCATCGAGCTGTTTCTGATGGGCGTGACGTTTGCACCGATGGGCGCGTTGCTGCCGGAGCTTTTTCCAACGCATGTGCGGTATACCGGCGCGTCCGCAGCCTACAACCTGGGCGGAATCGTCGGGGCCTCGGCGGCGCCGTTTTTCGCGCAGAAACTGGTGGCGATGGGCGGTCTGAGTTATGTCGGAGGGTATGTGTCTGGGGCGGCGGTGCTGAGTTTGATTGCGGTGCTGTGCCTGAAGGAGACGCGGCATAACGATTTGAATCGGGTGACCTGAAGCAGAAGCATCGCCAGCAGGCTGGCTCCCCCATGGAAATTGGGTGTACACAAAATCTGTGACCAACCAATAACCCTGTGGGAGCTAGCCTGCCGCGCCTCGGTTTACAGCTCTACCACGACAGCCTGAGAAGCACGGGTTGCCTTGGCACGAGCCGCTTCGATCGACTCATCCCGCGCCAACGCCACGCCCATCCGGCGCTGGCCATTGACCTCTGGTTTGCCAAACAGACGCAGCGCCGTATCCGGTTCGCTCAACGCAGCACCGAGGTTGGCGAACGCAGTCTGGGTCGACTGCCCTTCCACCAGAATCACCGCCGAAGCCGATGGCCCGAACTGGCGAATCAACGGAATCGGCAGGCCCAGGATCGCACGTGCGTGCAGCGCGAACTGCGACAGGTCCTGGGAAATCAGGGTGACCAGACCGGTGTCATGCGGGCGCGGCGACACTTCGCTGAACCACACCTGATCACCTTTGATGAACAGCTCGACACCAAACAGGCCACGACCGCCCAGTGCTTCAGTGACGGCCTTGGCAACGCGCTCGGATTCGGCCAGGGCAATCGGGCTCATGGCTTGTGGCTGCCAGGATTCCTGATAGTCGCCCTTCTCCTGCCGGTGACCGACGGGTGCGCAGAAGGTCGTGCCGCCGACGTGACGCACGGTCAACAGAGTGATTTCGTAGTCGAAGTCGATAAAGCCTTCGATGATCACGCGACCTTTACCGGCGCGACCGCCTTCCTGAGCGTAATCCCAAGCGGTTTTCACGTCATCGGCGCTGCGCAGCAGGCTCTGGCCTTTGCCCGACGAACTCATCACTGGCTTGACCACGCACGGGAAGCCCAGATCCTGGACAGCCTTGCTGTAGTCCTCGAAAGTGTCGGCGAAATGGTACGGCGAGGTCGGCAGGTCCAGCTCTTCGGCGGCCAGGCGACGGATGCCCTCACGGTTCATGGTCAGCTGCGCGGCGCGCGCGGTCGGGATCACGGTGAAGCCTTCGGCTTCCAGTTCCACGAGGGTCGCGGTGGCGATGGCTTCGATTTCCGGCACGATGAAGTGCGGCTTTTCGGCTTCGATCACGGCACGCAGGGCGGCGCCGTCGAGCATGTTGATAACGTGGCTGCGATGCGCAACTTGCATGGCCGGCGCGTTGGCGTAACGGTCGACGGCAATCACTTCAACGCCCAGGCGTTGCAGCTCGATTACCACTTCCTTGCCCAACTCACCACAGCCACACAGCAATACGCGGGTCGCAGTTGGCGACAATGGAGTTCCGATACGGGTCATCTCAGGTCCTCAAGAAGCGGATCATCGAGGGTCGCGGCGCCTGGCGCGCTTCCCATGGGGAGAAAGCGCGGCATTTTACATGAACCGCAAGGTTTGGCTTCAGCTGGCGACAGCCTGTTTGCGCAAGCGCCAGGCCATGATCAGCCACACGACCGTCACGCCGGCGAACTTCGAGCCCATGGCGGTAAGGATTACGGCCGGGGTGAAAGCATCGATCATGCCGAAGAAGATGAAGGTGTCGAGGGGAATGCTCAGGGCCGAACTTATCCACAGGCGATCGTGCAACGGACGCTTGGTGATGCTGAACACCAGCCAGTCGATGCATTCGGACACCGCGAAGGCCGTGGCGCTGGCCAGCGCGATGGACGGATCGGAAGTGACATAGGACAGGACCAACGCTGCGAGCATCGCCGCGATCGCGCCGTGGCCGAAGCGGGTTTGCACCATGTCGCGCAGGACAAACACCAAACCGCCCCAGGCCGACCAGATGATGTCCAGGTGCGGGGCGGTGGAGAAGGCGTAGTTGATCAGCACGACGCTGCTGATATAGGCGATCAGGAAGAACATGAGGTGGCGGGATACCTGTCAATTTGGCGCACAGATTACCATCTCGGCTTTACAAATAACCTGTGGCGAGGGCGCTTGCTCCCGCTGGGTCGCGCAGCGGCCCTGAAGTCAGAGGGCGCGGTGTGTCAGGTTGAATGTGTTTGTCAGCTATGGGGCTGCTTCGCAGCCCGGCGGGAGCAAGCTCCCTCGCCACAAAAAACCTCATCAGCCACAAAAGCTCACAGGGCTCAGGAATCGGATCTGGAAGGCAACATCCAGATCAACCCGCTCGACTTGGCCCGCTCATGGCACAGCCCCAAAACCCTGCGGCGTTCTTCGTTGTCCATGCGACTCCAGCGCGTGATTTCTTCGACCGTGCGCTGACACCCGGTGCAAATATCATCTTCGTCCAACGCGCAGATGTTCACGCATGGCGAGAGGACCGGTCGTTCGGTGGCGTTCATTCTTCCTGCTCGACCAGATCACGGGCGTAACGCTGCGAATTGTGCACATAGTGCGCGGCGCTGGCCTCCAGCATTTTCTTTTGCTGCTCGGTCAGTTCACGCACTACTTTGCCGGGCGAGCCCATGACCAGCGAACCGTCGGGAATCTCTTTGCCCTCGCCGATCAGCGAGTTGGCGCCGATGATGCAGTTCTTGCCGATTTTCGCGCCGTTGAGAATCACTGCATTAATACCGATCAGGCTGTAATCGCCCACGGTGCAGCCGTGAAGCATGGCGTTGTGGCCGATGGTCACGCCGGTGCCGATGGTCAGCGGGTAGCCCATGTCCGTGTGCATCACCGTGCCGTCCTGGACGTTGCTGTTCTTGCCAATCAGGATCAATTCGTTGTCGCCACGCAACACGGCGTTGAACCAGACGTTGGCGCCCTCTTCCAGTTTGACCTTGCCCACCAGCACGGCATTGGGTGCAACCCAGCTCTGCGGATGGGTTTCGACGCGGGCATCGCCCAGGCGATATTTCATCTTGTTGTCCTCAAGGCTCAGGCAGCCGCGGTTCACGCCATACGAACGATGGCTTCAAGTATTGATAAAGCTTTTGGGCGGGTGGTGCAGGCTGATGTCGGCGTCATAGAGCAGGTTGATCAACTCGACAATCATGATTGCCGTCAGGCCCCAGATTTTATACTCGCCGTAACGATAACTCGGCACGTACCAACTGCGCCCCTGGTAATCGATGCGGTGGGTGTGCTCCCTTGGGTCCTCACGGAAAAACTCCAGAGGCACACTGAACACGGCGGCGATCTCGGCATCGTTGGCCAGGTACTCGACAAAACCCGGAATCACTCCGACATACGGCGTGACCTTGATGCCATGCAGGGAGATCAACGGGCTCAGCGGGCCGATCACCTCGACCAGCCCCGGTGGCAAGCCGATTTCTTCTTCAGCCTCCCGTAGCGCGGTGAAAATAAGATCAGGGTCTTCGGGGTCGCGCCGCCCACCCGGGAAAGCGACTTCACCGCCATGGGTCGAGAGCCCGCTGGCGCGCAGGGTCAGAACCAGCTCCGGTTCGTCACTACGGGTGATGGGTACCAATACCGCGGCTTCGGGGAAACGTTTGTCGGTTTCCATTGTGCGTGGGGTGTGGTTGCTTACTCGATGCAGTAGCTCGTCCAGCATGAGTCTTCTCGATCTGTTGGCCGTAGGGTCTGTTGACGTTTGCTGACGAACCGCGTTGCGCGCCAACGCAGTTC
>NZ_JASCOM010000341.1:0-5245 GCF_029959925.1 Pseudomonas sp. PS02303 | reverse complement strand
GCTCGCGATAGCGGCCTGTCATTCAACATCAACGTTGAATGTGACGGCCTCATCGCGAGCAGGCTCGCTCCCACTTTTTTTGCTCTGTGATTAGCCTGGCGGATCGAGGTTATTCAACACTCGATTGCGGATACTTCACGATGGCGTGTTCAAAGGTTGACGCACCGAGCTCTGGTGGTTAGCGTCCCTCGCTCGCTTCAAACGACATGACAAGGAATGCATATGTCTGGAAAACCGGCTGCACGCCTCACGGACCCGACCACCTGTCCCCTTCCCGGCCACGGCACCAACCCGATTGCCAGCGGCTCACCCGATGTCTTTTTCAACGGTCTTGCGGCCGCTCGGGTCAGCGACACATGCACCTGCGACCAGGCCCTGAACGGTGGATTCTCTTCAACCGTGTTCATCAACGGCCTGAACGCCATACGCTCGATAGCACCACCAGCCATGGCGGTGTGGTGATTGGCGGCTCCGGCAACGTCATCATCGGCAACTCTCATTCCCCTGCGCCCTTCATCCCGCCCTTGCCGATCATTGGCCAGCCTTTGGTCGAATTCAAAGCCGTCAGCGCTGGCAATGGCGAACCGATTGCCCAACAGGACTACGAAATCGAAACCGCTGAAGGCCGGATCGTCAAAGGCCAGACCAACGCGGAGGGCATGACCCAAAGCGTCGCTACCCTGCAGCCCGACCTCGCCGTCGTCCGCTGGACTGTCTGACGCCTCAAGGAAGAATGAAATGACTGGACAATGCATGGCCCCAGACGACCTGGACATGAAGAAACTCTGGGACAGCACCTGCGAACTCCCCGTTTGCAAACGCGAAACCACTAAGGGCGGCCCTAACCCGAAAACCCGCGTTGAAGTGCCATTACTGACCTGTAATTGCCTGTGGCGCAGGTTTCAAAAAGAAGCCGAAGAGTGGGTCGCACCGGGCGGCGTGTTGATTGCCGACCCGCAAGCCCGTAACCGCAAGATCAACGCGGCCTATGCACAATTGTGGCTGGCGGATAACCGGTTTCAATGGGCGGGGTTGGCGGCGTTTGCTTCGAAGCAGGTGGGGTGTGGGTTGATCCATGCCACCAAGTTGCAAACGGCTATTGCGGCGCAGAAGGCTGCGCAGGAGAAATTACGGACGGGGAAATCGGAAACCCTTTTCGAAGGGTTTGGGTTCAAGCTCAGCAAGACTGATCCGGAAATCGAGAAAGAGTTAGCGAGCGCCAAAGCGGCCAATCCTCTTCCCACTGAGGATATTACCTTTGGCGACAACTCCCGTTCCGCTGTTCAGCAGCAGTTGGACTACGTGTATGAAATGCTGGCCCTCGGTAATACCTCGCTGTTTCTGGATGTTTATCCGTTGCATCGGTTTTTTATGGTGCGGGGCTTCAAAGAAATGGAAGCCTGTCTTTCCAAACGCAACCAACTAAAAAATGAAGTTCTGTGGCCCATCGCTGACAAAGTAGAGTTCGGTGCAGCGCGTGCAGAAGTGACCGATACTTTCAAAGCCATAGATGAAGGAAGAATTACCAAAAGCGTCGAATTCATGGCCGGTCATGAACAGCTGAACATTTTGCAACCTGCGATGTATGACGATTCCCACTTCGCTTACCTAATGCGCGGCACCCATGCTGGAGATGTCGTATCAGTAGTCACAGGGATGCTGTCCGGAGCCGCAGAAGAAATCCAGTTGACTCTGGCAAGTCAATGCAAAGCGGCAGACGGGCGAAAGGTTGCCTTCGGCAGTAATCCATTGGCCAATCTGGCAAACAAGGATCAACGAATGGAATTCGTACTTCGTGCTGCAACACAATTCGATGCCTTATTAAAAAACCCCACTTCAAAAGCCCAACTAAAGCAATCCATTACAGAAATATCTCAAGGTGGAGGGATCCGCTGATGAAACCACTCACCAGGCTATCTCTGATAAGCATGAGTGCAATTATTATTGGGCTGTGTATTGCCTACTTCAATTGGAATACGGAAGTTTTGAGTGCGCACATAGGGAAGTCTTACAAGGATACCGTTGAGGACTCAACGTTTTCGGTGCCTGCGAATACCGCTTTTTATCCAAGCACGCCACCGCATCCTAGTTCTACATGGATATCAGAGCCAGTCATCATCCATTTTGATGATCCTGAGCATGGTTTTACGCTACCAGCAACCAAGTTTGGCGCCGTTGGTTTTGATGAAGGTAAAGTCTCGACCATGACAACTTCTCCAATGTTGGAGACCTTGCCTTTCAATCAGCTGATTCCCTTACTCACTCAGTTGCAGGGGAAGCTAAAAGACTCGGGCTGGGTACCGCGCAACCCACAAGATAACTCTTGGTTAGCCGTCGGCAGCGAAGTAGAAAAAAACGCTTTGCAAAGGCAGTTGTTCGATCAGGTAGTCATCGTGATGCTCCTTATACCTCACAAATACAGTCTTGCGCTAAACGTCAAATGCTACGCCCGCTGTGATGAGCGCGACCCGAAAACGGCGAAGTATCTGATTGATGTCAGTGTCGGTTCGGATTACTACAGCGAATGAAGAGCCGCTTCAGAAGGCGGCGTTGGTGTTTGCAAAGAGCAGCGTTTTTTACCCTGTTCATTTGTCTGACTTCTTTTCACCACCCAGTTGATTTTTTGAACGTTCATATCGGGAAGTCATACAGAGAAGTCGCACGAGACTCGACATTCCCTGTTTATGACAACACGGCAATTTATCCTGGGGATCCTAACGACGCTAAAGATCCACCTCATCCGAGCTCTACTTGGATCAGCCATCCAGTCGTCATCAGATTTGATGACCCCGACTATGGTTTTACGCTGCCCGCTACCACGTTCGGTGCGATCAGTTGGTCCAAATTCAAAGCGATCACCCTGACTACGTCGCCGATGCTGGAAACCTTGCCGTTCGGGCAAGCGGTAGCACTCCTTGAGAAGTTACAACAAAAGTTCAATCAACTCGGGTGGACTCCGGAGCCTGCGGAGGGTAACGACTGGCTAAAAATAGAAACCAAGGGGGATAAGGCGCGGCTTCAGGCGAAACTCTTTGATCAAGTTGACGGCGTCATATTGTTGATTCCGCACAAATACAGTTTGATCCTTCACATCAAATGTTATGCCCGCTGCGCTGAACGAAACCCCGAGACAGCCAAATATTTGATCGACGTAGGGCTAGGCGACGATATCTTTAGCGATTGAACTCCCACCGATTTTAAGGCTGCTGCGCAGCCCAGCGGGAGCAAGCTCCCTCGCCACAGGGGTTGTGTCGCGCACCTTTTCAACTGTTCGGCTGAGACCTTCGGGTCCCTTTTTTACTCTCTGCATCAACCTGTTTTCATGACAGTTTTGTTTCAATCACGTCTTTAGCTATGCGATGCTGGCGCCCAGACCGTTAGCCAACTACAGCTTAAGTACAGAACGTAGAACGTCGCGCGGCACCGTCAATTTGCCCCTCTGGGGCGCTACCACCACAGGGGGCCTGCATGCTCACCCTGCTCAATTTGTTATCGGCCGTGGCCTTGTTGATCTGGGGCACGCACATCGTCCGAACCGGCATCTTGCGGGTCTACGGTTCCAATCTGCGCCATGTGATCGGCCAGAACATGTCCAAACGCTGGCTCGCGTTCATCTCGGGGATCGTCGTTACCGCGATGGTCCAGAGCAGCAACGCCACGGCCATGCTCGTCACATCCTTCGTCGGTCAGGGCCTGATGGCGCTGACGCCCGCCCTGGCAACGATGCTCGGGGCAGACGTGGGTACCGCGTTGATGGCGCGTGTGCTGACGTTTGATTTGTCTTGGCTGTCGCCGCTGCTGATTTTTCTCGGGGTGATTTTCTTCCTGTCCCGCAAGCAGACCCGTCTGGGACAGATGGGCCGCGTCAGCATTGGTCTCGGGCTGATCATCCTGGCGCTGCAACTGATCGTTGAATCCGCTGCGCCGATTACCCAGGCGCAGGGCGTGAAGGTGATTTTCGCCTCGTTGACCGGTGACATCCTGCTCGATGCCCTGGTGGGCGCGTTGTTCGCGATGGTTTCCTACTCCAGCCTGGCCGCCGTGCTGCTGACCGCGACCCTGGCTGGCGCCGGCGTGATCAGTCTGCCGGTGGCGATCGGCCTGGTGATCGGTGCCAACATCGGCAGTGGCATCCTTGCGTTCCTCAGCACCAGCATGCAAAACGCCGCCGGGCGTCAGGTGGCGCTCGGCAGCCTGCTGTACAAACTGATCGGCCTGCTGCTGATCATTCCGGTGCTGGACCCGTTGGTGCACTGGATCGACAGCCTCGATTTCAGTCCTCAGGAAATGGTCATTGGCTTCCACCTGCTCTACAACACCGCGCGCTGCCTGATCCTGTTGCCCAGCGTCGGCCCGATGGCCAGGCTTTGCGCGTGGCTGCTGCCGGAGCGGCCGGAGCTCAACGGCACGGCGAAACCCCGCCACCTTGATCCGACCGCGCTGGTCACCCCCAGCCTGGCATTGGCCAACGCCGCGCGAGAAACCCTGCGCATGGGCGATCTGATCGACAACATGCTCGAAGCAATGCTCGACGTGTTGCGTGGTAAACAATCCGCCATCACCCAGGAAATGCGCAAACTGACGGATGATGTCGAAGCGCTCTACAGCGCCATCAAGCTTTACCTGGCGCAAATGCCCCGAGAAGATTTGAGCGACCAAGACAGCCGGCGTTGGGCGGAAATCATCGAACTGGCGATCAACCTCAAGCTGGCCAGCGATTTGATCGAACGCATGCTGCGCAAGGTGCAGCAGCAGAAAACCTCGCAGCGCCGGTCTTTTTCCGAAGTTGGTCTGGAAGAACTGGCCGGGTTGCACAGCCAGTTGATCTCCAACCTGCGTTTGGGCTTGTCGGTATTTCTCAGTGCCGACAAGGAAAGTGCCCGCCAGCTTCTGCGTGAGAAACGTCGCTTTCGCGCACAGGAACGCCGCCTGGCCCATGCTCACGTCAGCCGTCTGCAACGTAAGATTGTGCAGAGTATCGAGACCAGTTCATTGCACCTGGAGCTGATCGCCGACATGAAGCGCTTGAACTCGCTGTTCTGCAGCAGCGCTTATGTGGTGCTGGAAACATCGGACACCGGTGCACTGGCGGTCGACGATATGGCTGACATCACGCATTCGCCTTGAACGTCTGGCGGTGTGGTCAGTCAGTAACATTGGTTCCGGTTCAAGATCATCGCGAGCAGGCTCGCTTCCACATTTGAATTGTGGTGTTCACAAAACCAATGTGGGAGCGAGCCTGCTC
>NZ_JASCOM010000340.1:0-5361 GCF_029959925.1 Pseudomonas sp. PS02303 | reverse complement strand
TCCTACGGGATCTGTGTCGCCCCGCAATTGCGCGAACGACACCGATCCCGCAGGAGCGAGGCTTGCCCGCGAAGACTGACTCAAGAACGCTACAAAACCCTACTTCTTGGAAGCGACCATCGCCATAAACGCCGGCATCGCCGCTTCCTTGTCCGCCGCAATCCGCTGCACGTTCGGGTTCTGCTCCAGTCGCTCCAACAGCGCCCTGGCCGCCGGCATCTCGGCCAGCAGATCGATATCGAACAGCTTATGCGCCACCGCACAGGCCAGTGGAACGCTGTACAGGAAGTACAAATCCGCAATGCTCAGACTGTCCCCCGCCACATAAGGGGCGAACTTGCCGTGCCTGCCCAACGCGGCAAAGCCTGCCAGCAGCTCGGTCTTGGTCTTGTCCTTGATCGCGTCCGGCACCTGCATGCCGAAAAATGCCTGGGGATAACAGGCGCGAGCCGGCAACTCGATGTACAACTCGATTTCCTTGGCCACTGCCAGCACTTGCGCCCGCTCGAACGGGTCGCTCGGCAGGAGCGGTATACCGTTCTGACTTTGCTCGATGAACTCGAGGATTACCGCGGTTTCATTGATGAAACCCTGCTCGGTGCGCAAAACCGGCACCTTGCCGCGCGGACTGATGGCCAGCGAGTCCGGGCTTGTGCCGGCATAAAACGGTACTTCTTCAAACGGCACGCCCTTCTCCAGCAGCGCCAGCTTGACCATGTTGTAGTAGTTACTGACGGAAAATCCATAAAGCTTGAGCATCACAAAGCCTCCAGGCCGTGCGGGGTTGGCAGTGCCTGTTTATAGAACGCCTAAGCGATTCCTGCCAGCAGCATCACAGCGCTGAATGCAGGTAAACTGGCCGCCTTAAACTTGAGGAGCCTGCCATGAGCGAGCCAACTGATATCGATAGCGACGAAGAAGAATTCACCGAAACCACCCTGATCGAAGCCATCGAAAACCAGATCGAAAGCGACAACCCGCCTGCGGCCAAGGCCACGTTCAACAAGCTGACCCTGGTGGGTTACGAGCGCGAGGAAATCCTCAACCTGATGGCCCATGTGCTGGCGGTAGAAATCGACGCAATCCTCGAAGAAGACCGCGCGTTCAACACCGAATGGTATGAAACCGCCCTGCGTGCATTGCCAGAGTTGCCGCCGGAAAAGAAGTAACCCCGATTCCGTAGGAGCGAGGCTAGCCCGCGAAGGATGCGCTGAAGTTTTTCCAGACAAACCGTGTCATCGCTCTTGGCGGGCAAGCCTCGCTCCTACGCACCCCGCTGGCGCACCACCCTGCGGGGAATGCATCCCGAGGCGAAAAAACCCTGTCGCGAGCACTGGACATGCCGCACGAGTGGGCTCACCTTAGGGGCGCTGTCGTCCAATTCCTAGAAAGTCTGGAGTCCTTATGTCGCTTACCCCTGAGTTGGTTGCCGAACTGGAAATCCTCGCACTCTTCAACCTGGACAGTTCCCAGGAAGGTTTGAAAATTCATCAGACCGCTGCCCCGAAAGCCATTGCTGCCGCCCAAAGACTGTTCGACAAAGAACTGATCACCCAGCCAGATGGTGGTTATCTGACCAGTCTGGGTCGTGACGCCGCGCAAAATGTGCAAACCGTTCTGACCATTCTCAACGTCCAGGAAACAGCCTGAGCATTACCGTAGCGCCCACGGAAACCCCTGCTACGGGATTTCCGCGGGCACACTTTGTGGCTTGACGTCGCCTTGCGGTAGAAATCTGGCGTCAAAAATACAAATTCAGCTTAAAAGTCCCGCGTCCGAGGCGCTAAACTGTCCCCATCCGCAGACCCCACGTCCGAGCTTCGCGAGCCGGTTTGAGCTGACATGACCCGCACCCATGAAATCCGCCCCGATCTGGACGAGGGAATCGACCGCAAGGTTCTCAGCCAGCTGCGCGCTCGCTTTCTGAAGCTCAACGAAGGCCGCATGGCCCGTGCCATGGAAGGGCTGTCGCCCCGCCAACAAACGGTGCTGACGCTGCTGCCGCTGTTTTTCCACGTGAATCACCCGCTGTTGCCAGGATATGTGTCAGGCAGCACGCCGGCCGGGCTGTCGAATTTCGAGCCTGACGCCAACGCCCTCGCCGAAGCCCAGCGCCTGACCCGATCGTTTTCCTATAAGCCACGCCACGGCAGCAATCCACCGCGACCGATCCACGGACTATTCCTGATGGGCAGTCTGGGCACCCTGGCCCAGGCCGATCAAAGCGACATGGACGTGTGGGTCTGTCACAGCCCGGACTTGAACGAGAACGAACTCGCCGAGCTGCGCAAAAAGTGCCAGTTGCTTGAGGCCTGGGCCGCCAGCCAGGGCGCCGAGGCGCATTTCTTCCTGATCGACCCGGCCCGCTTCGTGCTCGGCGAGCGCGATACGCAATTGAGTTCGGAAGACTGCGGCACGACCCAGCACTACCTGCTGCTGGATGAGTTCTACCGCACCGCAATCTGGCTGGCCGGCCGCACGCCAATCTGGTGGCTGGTGCCAGTCTACGAAGAAGCCGCCTACGACCGTTACACCCACACGCTGCTGTCCAAGCGCTTCATCCGTGCGGACGAGTCGCTGGATTTGGGGCATCTGGCCTATATCCCGCCGGGGGAATTCATCGGCGCCGGGCTCTGGCAGTTGTTCAAGGGCATCGAGTCGCCCTACAAATCCGTGCTCAAACTTCTGCTGATCGAGGTGTATGCCAGCGAACACCCCAAGGTCCATTGCTTGAGCCTGCGCTTCAAGCAGGCGGTATTCGCCAATCAACTGGACCTCGACGAGCTCGACCCCTACATCGTGGTCTACCGACGCATCGAGGAATACCTCACCGCGCGGGGCGAGCCGGAGCGCCTGGAGCTGGTACGCCGCGCGTTGTACCTGAAGGTCAACCGCAAGCTCACCGGCAGCAGTCGCACCCAGAGCTGGCAACGTTCGCTGCTTGAGCGCCTGGCTCACGAATGGCACTGGGATCAGCGGCAGCTGGCGCTGCTCGACAGCCGCAGCCAATGGAAAGTCCGCCAGGTCAGCACCGAACGCCGAGCCCTGGTCAATGAACTGAACTACAGCTACCGCTTCCTGACCCAGTTCGCCCGCAACGAGCAAACCGCCAGCCTGATCAACAAACGCGACCTCAACGTGCTGGGTCGGCGGCTGTATGCAGCCTTTGAGCGCAAAGCGGGCAAAGTCGAGTTCATCAACCCCGGCATCGCCCCGGACCTGGCCGAAGACACCCTGACCCTGGTGCAGGCGCCCAACAAGAAAGAACCCGGGCAAACCCAGTGGGGCTTGTACAACGGCAGCCTGGCAGCCCACGAGTGGGAACATTTCGCGCCGATCAAGCGCAGCCGCCAATTGCTGGAGCTACTGACCTGGTGCCACCGCAACGGCGTGATCGACAGCAGCACCCGCCTCGCCTTGCACCCAGGCACCAGCGATTTGAGCGAGTTCGAACTGTTCAACCTGCTTGGCAGCCTGCAACAAAGCATCGCCCTGCCGTTGGCGACGGTTGCCGAAGAGCCCTTGCTGCGCGCCAGTGTGCCGAGTGAAGTGCTGATCCTGGTAAACGTCGGCGTTGACCCGCTCAAGCATCACCGCGACCTGAATATCCTGATGACCACCGAGCGCACCGACTCCCTGAGCTACGCCGGTGTCCGGGAAAACCTGGTGCTGACCCTGGACCAGGTCACGCTCAACAGCTGGAACGAAGTGTTGGTCAACCGGTACGACGGCCCCCACGCCCTGCTCGACTGCCTGCGCGATTACCTCAACAACTTGCCGAACGGTCTACAACAACCCCGTTTGAGGGTGCGTTGCTTCTGCCACAACCGGGCGCAATTCATTGCACGGCGGGTCGAAGAGGTCCTCGATACGGCGCAGAACCTGCTGCTGAGCCAGCTCAATCATCGCTACCTGCTACAGGTCCAGCAGCATTACCACGTGCTGGAGTTGGTGCCCGGCCAGGTCAATCACGTCGCCCTCGCCACGCTGCCGGCGCTGTTCGATTACCTGGGCGAAGAACTGGCGAGCTACAGCCCGCTGCACTTGGACCCGATGGCACTGGAAGACCACGACCTGGCGCTGATCCTGCCCATGGGCCAGCCCGAATGCATTCAAGTGTTCTACCGAATCACCGAACAGCAGGCGGAGCTTTACGTACTGGATGAATTCAATGCCCTGTGGCAGCAGCGCTTGCCCTATCACGACGAACAAAGCCTGCTGGTGCCACTGCAACGGTTCCTGCAATCAATCCAGTACCGACGCGACGCGTTGTTGCCGATGAACGCCGCCCAGCCCCTGAACCTCGACACGTTGTATTACCAGCTATTGCCGTCAGGTCCTGGCCGGGCGCGTCGCGTCGAAGCCCGGCCGGCGCCGCAAACCCCGATCAATAAACCGTTCTACGACGTGCAGGCGATCATCGGCAAAGCCGCGCCGGGACAGGTGCAGGTCACGTTGTATTGCAATCAGCGGGAGTTTTCAGAGCTGGAGTATGGCGACCTATTGTTCAGCGTGGTCGCCCAGGAAATCGTCGAGCAGCGCCGGGAAACCGAGCGCTATCGCTGCTACATCACCGACCTGGACTTGTCGGGCCTGCTCGGTGATGGTCAGGGTTCAAGCAATTTGTACTTGCGCTACAAGGCCGACTTGGAGCGCGCGTTGAATGAGGCGCTCGAGCAGGTCTAAGCGGTTTACTCCGGAAAATGACCGCCCCCGGCCGGCTGGGATTCAACTTCCAGCAGGGTCAGTTTGAGGGTTTTGCCGCCTGGTGCTGGCCAGTCGATGTGCTGGCCAACTTTAAGGCCGAGCAGCGCGCTGCCGACCGGCGCCAGAATGGAAATCTTGCCTTCGTCGGCGTTGGCGTCCTTGGGATAAACCAGGGTCAGGTGATAGTCCTTGCCACTGCCTTCTTCGCGGCAATGCACACGGGAATTCATGGTGACGACATCGGCGGGCACTTCTTCGTGACCGACCACGGTATCGGCGCGATCCAGTTCGGTTTGCAGCGCAATGACGCCCGGCAGCGTGTCATCCAGGCTGTCGATCAGGCGCTCCAGACGTTGCACGTCCAGACGAGTAAGGGTGATGGAAGGTGTGGTCATGATTGAGGCAGACTCCTTTCTTCTGCACAAAAAAAGCAAAACCCCGCCAGAAAAAGGCGGGGTTTTCACGAGCCTCGATGGGTTGAGGCGTTTCTGGACACTATCACAGCTCAATAAATATACAAGTGAGCGGCGACCACGCACCTGCGCTGACATTTTTGAGAGAGGCTTGCCTGTGGCGAGGGAGCTTGCTCCCGTTCGGCTGCGCAGCAGTCGTAAGCTTTTTGGGGCCGCTTCGCAGCCCAGCGGGAGCAAGCTC
>NZ_JASCOM010000033.1:0-45584 GCF_029959925.1 Pseudomonas sp. PS02303 | reverse complement strand
GGCAAGCCTCGCTCCTACGGATTTGGGGTGATCGCAACCTATGACGCGACACAAACCCGTAGGAGCGAGGCTTGCCGCGAAGGCGTCCGAAAAGAAACAAAAAAACCCGCCGATGATCACTCATTGGCGGGTTTTTTATTAACGGCTAACGCTTAGATCGCGCCACGCTTACGCAGCAGATCCAGCACTTGCTTGACGCTTTCTTCCAGCGACAGCGACTGGGTGTCGACGATGAGGTCGGCGTCCAGCGGCACGTCATACGGGAAGGAATCGCCCGGGATGTTATCCCCCGCCGCCGCGTACAAGCCTTGCGGATCACGCTCGGCGCAGACCGTCGGCGAGGCCTGGACGTAGACCGTCAGCAGACGCTCCTTGCCGATCAGTTCCCGAGCCTGCTCACGACCTTCAGCACTCGGCGCCACGAAGGCCGCCAGGGTCAACAGACCGGCTTCGTTGAACTGACGCGCAACGTGCGCGGCACGACGCCAGTTTTCGGTACGCCCGGCGCGATCGTGTGGCAGACCTTTGTTCAGGTCGTGACGCAGGTTCTGACCATCAAGGACAAACACCGCACGACCCAAGTCGAACAGTTTGCGTTCAACCGCGTAAGCCAAGGTGCTTTTGCCCGCGCCCGACAAGCCGCTGAACAACACGGTGGCCGGTTGCTGACCGAAACGCTGGGCGCGTTCTTCGGTGGCCACGTGCGCCAGTTTGCCGTGGTGCGTGCTGCTGCCATGCGCCAACGGCTGGGCGATGATCATGCCGGCGGCAACGGTGCCGTTGGTCAAGCGATCGATGACGATGAACGAACCGGTGGTGCGGTTGCTGGCGTAACCGTCCAGTGCGATGGCTGCGTCGAGGCTGACCTTGACCCGACCGATCTCGTTCAGGTTCAACGAGCTGGCAGGACCTTCTTCCAGGGTGTTCACGTCAACACGATTGACGATGCTGGTGATCGAACCCGGCACGTAACTCGTGGCGCGCTTGATGTCGTATTTCTTGCCCGGCAGCATCGGCTCTTCGGCCATCCACACCAGCATGGCGTCGAAAGCGTCGGTCACTTGCGGCTGGTTGTCGGCGTGCACCAGCAAGTCGCCGCGAGAGATGTCGATCTCGTCTTCCATGGTCAGCGTCACCGCTTGACCAGGACCTGCGTGTTCCAGCTCACCTTCGAAAGTGACGATGGATTTCACGCGGCTGCTCTTACCCGACGGCAGCACAACGACTTCGTCGCCCTTGTGCACGACGCCGCTGGCCAGAGTGCCGGCGAAACCACGGAAGTTCAGGTTCGGACGGTTGACGTACTGCACCGGGAAACGCAGGTCGGTGTAGTTGCGGTCGTTGGCGATCTCGACGGTCTCGAGAATCTCCATCAGCGACTGGCCGGTGTACCACGGCGAGCGCTCGGACTTGTTCACCACGTTGTCGCCTTTCAATGCCGACATCGGCACGAAGGCCATGGTGGTCGGCTTGAACGCGATGCCTTCGGCGAACTTCAGGTAATCGGCCTTGATCGACTCGAACACGGTTTCGTCGAAGCCGTTGAGGTCCATCTTGTTGATGGCGACCACGATGTGCTTGATGCCGAGCAACGAGGCGATGAAGCTGTGGCGGCGGGTCTGGGTCTGCACGCCGTAGCGGGCGTCGACCAGGATGATCGCCAGGTCACAGGTGGACGCACCGGTGGCCATGTTGCGGGTGTACTGCTCATGGCCGGGGGTGTCGGCGATGATGAATTTGCGCTTGGCGGTGGAGAAATAGCGGTAGGCGACATCGATGGTGATGCCCTGCTCACGCTCGGCCTGCAGGCCGTCGACCAGCAACGCCAGGTCGATGTCTTCGCCGGTGGTGCCGACTTTTTTCGAGTCGCGGGTGATGGCTTCCAGGTGATCTTCGTAGATCATCTTGGAGTCGTGCAGCAGGCGCCCGATCAGGGTGCTCTTGCCGTCGTCGACGTTGCCACAGGTCAGAAAGCGCAGCATTTCCTTGCGTTCGTGCTGGCCCAGGTAGGCGAGGATGTCCTCGCTGATCAAATCAGATGCGTGACTCATTGCATTCGAGCTCCAAGCTGTAAGCTTCAAGCGGCAAGCTTGTCGGCGTACAGCTACTCAGAAATTTTGTTGATCAAGCCGCATAGCATTCTTGAAAGCTCGCGGGTTTCTTTAATCCAATCGTCAGCCAGAGGATCAGTAATGTAGGCAATATCACGGCCGATGAGGATCTGAGTGCGCAACTCACCACACGAGGCTTTTGCCACCCAAAGAAAATGTACTTTTTCCTTGGCACCACAACGCTCCATCCCTTCAGCAATATTGGAAGGCACCGATAGTGCGGAGCGGGTAATTTGATCCTTGAAGCCAAAATCCCCACATCTCGCAAACTCCCTGTAGATCCTTACCGCCAAACACTTACTTCTCTGCCAGACAATCAGCTTCTCGAAATCCATTGCGAGTCATCCGATAACGGCTCGCAGCAACCGGCCACAAGCACCAAACTACGAAATTACGCATACCGCCCTTAACTTGCAGCTTGCCGCTTGTAACTCGAAGCTTAAAAGTACCCCTGACGTTTCTTTTCTTCCATCGAGCCTGCGCCATCGTGATCGATGACCCGGCCCTGGCGTTCGGAAGTTCGCGTCAGGAGCATTTCCTGAATGATGTCGGTCAGGCTGGTGGCCTCGGACTCGACCGCACCGGTCAGCGGGTAGTCACCCAGCGTGCGGAAACGGACTTTCTTCTTGACGATGCGCGCCTTGTCTTCGTCGCTCAGGTGATTGAGCAGGCGTTCGTCGTCGATCATGATCCAGGTGCCATTCATCTCGATGACGTCGCGTTCAGCGGCGAAATACAGCGGCACGATCGGGATGCCTTCGAGGTAGATGTACTGCCAGATGTCCAGTTCTGTCCAGTTCGACAACGGGAACACACGAATGGATTCGCCCTTGTTAACGTTGCCGTTGTAGACGTTCCACAGTTCCGGGCGCTGGTTTTTCGGGTCCCAGCGATGCTTGGTGTCACGGAAGGAGTACACGCGCTCTTTGGCACGGGACTTCTCTTCGTCGCGGCGAGCGCCACCGAAAGCGGCGTCGAAGCCGTACTTGTCGAGAGCTTGTTTCAAGCCTTCGGTTTTCATGATGTCGGTGTGCTTGGCACTGCCGTGGGTCAGCGGGTTGATGCCCTGCGCGACGCCATCGGGATTCACGTGTACCAGCAGGTCAAGGCCGAGTTCTTCGACCATGCGGTCGCGGAACGCGTACATCTCCTTGAACTTCCACCGGGTGTCGACGTGCATCACCGGGAACGGCAGTTTGCCCGGGAAGAATGCCTTGCGCGCAAGGTGCAGCATCACGGCGGAGTCTTTACCGACGGAGTACAGCATCACCGGGTTATCGAACTCGGCGGCGACCTCGCGGATGATGTGGATGCTTTCGGCCTCCAGCTGTTTCAGATGCGTCAGTTTGTCGACCATGGCTACTCACGAAAACGATCTTATGGACGGCCAGCGGGCCGTGTTCGAGCGAGGAATCCTAGCACAGCGTCCTCTTCTAATCAGGACGCGAGCTAGATCGAAAGGGTATATGAATATACCCCCTCGTTTGGGCACCAAAGACCCAGTGGTAGCGAGCTTGCTCGCGATTGCGGTGTATCTGTCACATCAATGTCGCATGTGATGCAGCGATCGCCAGCAGACTCCCACATTTGATTTTTGGTGGTAATCAGATCGGATTCGGACAATCGATGAAGATGTGCTCAAGGGCAAACCGCCGGGCCAGGTAATCACCCAGCGCCTGCACGCCATAGCGCTCGGTGGCGTGATGGCCGGCGGCGATGAAGCTGATGTCGTTTTCCCGGGCGCTGTGGAAGGTCTGCTCGGACGCCTCACCGCTGATGTACAAGTCGACGCCAGCCAGCACGGCCTGATCGATGTAACCCTGGCCGCCACCGGTGCACCAGCCGACCCGGCGGATCATCTCGCTGCCTTCGACCAGCAACGGCTCGCGGCCCATGACTTCCTGCACTCGGCGAGCGAAATCACGGGGCGTCATCGGTTCGCTCAACGAGCCAACGAGGCCGACAACCTTGAGATTGTCCGGATCCAGCGGGCCTTCGACCGTGATGTCGAGCTGACGCGCCAGCTGCACGTTGTTACCGACGTCCGGGTGCAGGTCCAGCGGCAAGTGATAGGACAGCAGGCTGATGTCGTGCTTGAGCAGGGTTTTCAACCTACGCTGCTTCATACCGGTGATGCACGGATTCTCGCCTTTCCAGAAATAGCCGTGATGCACCAGCACCAGATCGGCCTGAGCTTCGACTGCGGCGTCCAGCAACGCCTGGCTTGCCGTGACGCCGCTTACGATGCGCATCACCTGCGGCCGACCTTCGACCTGCAAGCCGTTGGGGCAGTAATCGGCAATCCTGGCACTGTTTAGGTAACGGTCGGCTTCTTCGACCAGGGTGCTCAAGGCGACGGCCATAAAAGACTCCTAAATATCCCGTTCAGAGGCGAGCTGCGCCTCGTATAATGCGCGACATTATGGGCGGTCTCATGCCGCCTGCAACCTCTCAGGACGTGCTTAATGCTCAAGGCGCTGCGTTTTTCCGGCTGGCCGCTGTTGGCCGGCGTGCTTATCGCTCTGTTGATCATCCAGCGTTACCCGCAGTGGGTCGGGCTTCCGAGCCTCGACGTCAACCTGCAGCAAGCCCCGCAAACCACCACGACGCAGCAAGGTCCGGTGTCCTATGCCGACGCGGTCACCATCGCCGCGCCGTCGGTGGTGAACCTGTACACCACCAAAGTCATCAACAAACCGAACCATCCCTTGTTTGAAGACCCGCAGTTCCGGCGCTTCTTCGGCGACAACTCGCCCAAACAGAAGCGCATGGAGTCGAGCCTGGGTTCCGGGGTGATCATGAGTCCGGAAGGTTATTTGCTGACCAATAACCATGTCACCAGCGGCGCCGACCAGATCGTGGTCGCGCTCAAGGATGGTCGCGAAACCCTGGCCCGCGTCATCGGCAGCGACCCGGAAACCGACCTCGCGGTGCTGAAAATTGACCTGAAAAACCTGCCGTCGATCACCGTCGGTCGCTCCGACAACATCCGCATCGGTGACGTCGCCCTGGCCATCGGCAACCCGTTCGGCGTCGGTCAGACCGTGACCATGGGCATCATCAGCGCCACTGGCCGTAACCAATTGGGCCTGAACAACTACGAAGATTTCATCCAGACCGACGCTGCGATCAACCCCGGCAACTCCGGCGGTGCACTGGTGGATGCCAACGGCAACCTGACCGGCATCAACACGGCGATCTTCTCCAAGTCCGGCGGCTCGCAAGGCATCGGTTTTGCGATCCCGGTCAAACTGGCCATGGAAGTGATGAAGTCGATCATCGAACACGGGCAGGTGATTCGCGGCTGGCTCGGCATCGAAGTGCAACCGTTGAGTCAGGAACTGGCGGAGTCGTTTGGTCTGTCGGGGCGCCCGGGCATTGTGGTCGCAGGGATTTTCCGTGACGGTCCGGCGCAGAAGGCTGGCCTGCAATTGGGTGACGTGATCCTCAGCATCGACGGCGAACCGGCCGGTGATGGTCGGCGTTCGATGAATCAGGTCGCGCGAATCAAACCGACCGACAGGGTCACCATTCAGGTGATGCGCAACGGCAAAGAGCTCAAGCTCACGGCTGAGATCGGCCTGCGTCCGCCGCCGGCGCCGGTTAAAGAGAAAGAAGAAAACTGACCCTGGCCAGAGGATCTCTGGCTAACAGCAGACATTCTCATTAGGCATGTTATATTGTTTCAATATCACTATTGGAACAACATAACATGTCGTCTCGCACAATGGCTTCCGTGGCAGGTCTTGCCCTCGGCCTGCTGGTGGATCCGGTCTTCGCCGAAGAGCCCGGCACCCTCGAACTGGACGCCATCAGCGTCACCTCCGACTACGAATCGCCCACCGGCCCGGTCCAGGGCTACCGTGCCACGCGGTCTGCCAGCGCGACCAAAACCGATACCGCGATCCGCGACATCCCGCAATCCATCAGCGTGATTCCCGTCAGTGTGCTCAATGACCTGGGCAGCACCAGTGTCGAGCGCGCCCTGGATTTTGCTGGCGGTGTGTCGAAGCAGAACAACTTCGGTGGCCTGACACTTTACGAATACAGCGTGCGCGGCTTTACCACCTCGGAATTCTACAAGGACGGCTTCAGCGCCAACCGGGGTTATCCGAGCACCCCGGACGTCGCTAACATCGAGCGCATCGAAGTGCTCAAAGGACCCGCCGCCAGTCTCTACGGGCGCGGCGATCCGGGCGGCACGGTGAACATCGTCACCAAGAAACCCCAGCCCGAAGCATTCACCACCCTGCAAACCAGCGCCGGCAGCTGGGACCGCTATCGCACCGCCCTCGACGTCAACACGCCGCTGGATGACGAAGCCAACGTGCTGTCGCGAATCAACCTGGCCGTCGAGGACAACCACAGCTTCCGCGATCACGTCGACAGCCAGCGAGTGTTTGTCGCGCCCTCCTTCAGTTGGCAACTGAACCCGGACACCAGCCTCTTGGTGGAGAGCGAATTCGTCCGTCACAGCTCCACGTTCGATCGCGGCATCGTCGCGCCGAACAACAAATGGAGTGGCGTGTCCCGTTCGACGTTCCTTGGCGAACCCAATGACGGCAACATCGACAACCACAACAACCTGCTGCAAGCAGCCCTCGAACACCATCTCAATGACAACTGGAAGGTGCGCCTGGCCAGCCATTACAAGGAAGGCAAACTCTGGGGCTACGCTTCCGAAAGTCGCCCGCTGAATGCCGACGGCCACACTGTGAATCGGCGCTATCGCGAGCGCGACACAAACTGGCACGACAGCATCACCCAACTCGAATTGCGCGGTCTGTTCGACCTCGGCAGTTGGCAGCACGAACTGCTGATTGGCAGCGAGTATGAAAACTTCCGCAAGAACGAACGGGTCACGACCATTGCCGGCGGCCCCTACGCTATCGACATTTATCAACCCGTCTACGGTCAGCCGAAACCCAACGGCAAGCGCTCCGGCACCGACCTTTTTGAACACGTCGAAAGCCGGGCGCTGAACCTGCAGGACCAGATTGTCTTCACCGACAAACTGCGCGGCATGCTCGGTGCACGCTTCGAACATTTCGAGCAAAGCATCGACGATCACAGCCGCGGTGCCACCAGCCGCCAAAGCCACGACGCACTGACCCAGCGGGCCGGCCTGCTTTATCAGCTGACACCCGAAGTCGGGCTGTTCGCCAACGCCTCCACCTCGTTCAAGCCGAACAACGGCCTGGACGCTGGCGGCCAATCCTTCGACCCGGAAGAAGGCGTCGGTTACGAAGTCGGGATCAAGAGCGAGCTGTTCGACGACCGCTTGAGCACCACCCTCGCCGCCTTCCATATTGAAAAGGAAAACGTCCTTGCACTTGACCCGGGCACGGACACCAGCCGCGCCATGGGCAAGGCCCGCAGCCAGGGATTCGACCTGCAAGTCACCGGGCAAGTGACCGACGCCGTGCGGGTGATCGGTGCCTTCGCCTACATCGACGCCGAGGTCACCGAGGGCGACAAGGTAATTCCCACCGGCAGCCGAATCCTCGGCGTCGCCAAGCGCAGCGGCAGCCTGCTGGGCGTTTATGAATTTCAGGATGGCCATTTACGAGGCTCCGACGTCGGCGCGGCGTTCACTTACGTCGGCGATCGTTCAGGCGAATCCGGCAGCGATTTCGAGCTGCCGTCCTACCACACCGTCGACCTTCTGGCCCATTACAAGGCCAGCAAAAACGTCACTGTCGGCCTGAACCTGAACAACCTTTTCGACGAGAAATACTACGAGCGCTCCTACAGCAATTACTGGGTCAACCCCGGTGAGCCGCGCAATTTCACCGTCAGCCTCACACTCAATCTGTAAAAGGAAGTTTCAATGCAAAACCTCAAACCCGCACTGCTCAGCCTGCTGCTCGGCCTGTTGTTTACCGGCCAGGTCTCGGCCCATGGTCTCTGGACCGAACAGCGTCGCGGCAACATCGAAGTGATTTACGGCCACGGCGCCGAAGACAACGCCTTCAAGGCACAAAAAATCAGCGGCGCCTGGGCTTATGACGTCAACGGCAAAATGATCCCGGTGACCGTCCAGCGCCTGGCCGATCACGCACGTCTGCAACCGCTGAAGCCGCCTGCCGTGATGGCGGTGGCGCTGGACAACGGCATGTGGTCGCAAACGGCGGATAAAAAATGGATCAACGAAGGACGCAGCAAAGTGCCGGGGGCCGTCGAGTCGACACAAACGTTCAAATACAGCCTGGCGATTTATCAGCCTGGGGCGAAATTACCCAAGCTTGATCAGATGAAACTGCTGATTCTGCCGGAGGTTGATCCTCTGACGGTCGGACCGGGCAAGTTGCTGCCCGTGCAGGTGTTATTGGATGGGAAGCCGGCGGCGGGGGTGAAGTTGATTGGCGACTATCGAAGTGCGCCGAATACGTTGAGTACCGAGACAGATAAGGACGGGCGTGCGCAGGTGGTGGTGCGTAATGAAGGGTTGAACGTGATTTCGGCGCAGATGGAGATCGTGCTGAAGGACAATCCGGATGTGGCGACGCGGGGGGTGTTCAGTTCGCTGACGTTTCTGGGCGAACCGCATCACGAGTAACCCTCTGTAGGGGCGCACGGTGCGGCGGTCCGACTTGCCCGTGGAGAACGATGGCGTGGCGTAACAGCTAAATCGCGTCAGGGTTCTTCGCGGCCAGAACTATCTTCCTGCCACCTGAAGTATTTGATATTCAAGAACAGAAACTTATTCCAAATAAAGCTAATGAACTGTCATTTATGACAGTACCTTTCGAAAGCTCCCGTCGTTAACGTTAATACCGCAGGAGGAATGACGCTTTTGTCTTCCACTCTTAATTTGACCGAAGGGAGCTTTATTCATGGCCACACAAAAATCCAAGAAGGACTCAGGTACTTTTACTGCAAGGATTGTTACCAACTTTGTTGCAACCAACGTTACGCTTCACAAGTTTACCGGAGTAACTCCTGGCGGATATATCAGCGGGGAAAAAGACAAAGGTACAATTTATATCGGATTTCCGCCTGGAATCGGCGACGATCAGCGAGTAACAAAACAATACCCAGAAGATTTCACCGATAATTATATGGAGTGGACCTTCCATGATGGTGAGAACAAACACCAGGTTAAAACCGGTTGGATAACAGTGACATTCACCGAGAACATGAAAAACGCCAAAGGTGAATTTGAATGCAGCATAGATGATCCATCGCCCCGGACGATTACGGGCGAGTTTGACATTCAAGGCTGATCCTTCACCTCAAACGCATTGATCGGTGCTCACTATACCGAGCCCGATCAGTGCACCCATTACCGACCGACGTCTTACAAATTCCCCAAACCATCAATCAGTGCCTGATTCTGTTCCGGCGTGCCGATGGAAATCCGCAGGAACTGGGCAATCCTCTCTTGCTTGAAGTGCCGGACGATCACGCCTTGCTCGCGCAATTTCGCCGCCAGCCCGGCCGCGTCGTGCTTTGGATGACGGGCAAAAATGAAGTTCGCCGCCGACGGCAGCACTTCAAAGCCCTTCGCTTCAAGTTGCGCAACCACCCACTCACGATGCTCGATGACCAACCGGCACGTCTTGTCGAAGTACTCGCGATCCTCGAACGCCGCCGCCGCCCCGACATTTGCCAGGCGATCCAGCGGATAGGAGTTGAAGCTGTTCTTGATCCGCTCCAGCGCCTCGATCAAATCTGGATGCCCCACCGCCAGGCCCACCCGCAGGCCGGCCAGCGAGCGGGATTTGGACAAGGTCTGAGTCACCAGCAGGTTCGGATAACGGTCCACCAGGCTGATCGCCGTCTCGCCACCGAAGTCGATGTAGGCCTCATCCACCACAACCACCGAATCCGGGCTGGCCTTGAGGATTTGCTCAACCGCGTCCAGTGCCAGCAGGCAACCGGTCGGTGCGTTCGGGTTAGGGAAGATGATCCCGCCGTTTGGCCGGGCGTAGTCCGCCGGGTTGATCTGGAACTGCTCGTCCAGCGGCACCGCGTCGAACTGGATGCCATACAACCCGCAGTAGACCGGATAGAAGCTGTAGCTGATGTCCGGGAACAGCACCGCTTTGTCGTGTTGCAGCAAGCCGTGGAAGATGTGCGCCAGGACTTCATCGGAACCGTTGCCGAGGAACACCTGGTTGGTCTGCACGCCGTAATACGTAGCCACGGCGCTTTTCAGCAGATCGCTGTTCGGGTCCGGGTAAAGGCGCAGGTTGTCGTTGAGTTCGGTCTGCATCGCCGCCAGCGCTTTTGGCGATGGGCCGTAAGGATTTTCGTTGGTGTTGAGCTTCACCAGTTTCGCCAGTTTCGGCTGCTCGCCCGGCACGTAAGGCACCAGATCCTTGACGAACGGGCTCCAGAATTTACTCATGTTCAGTTCCCCTTTTGCTCATCAACAATGCGGTATTCGGCGCTACGGGCGTGGGCAGTCAGCGACTCGCCGCGGGCCAGCACGGAAGCGGTCTTGCCCAGTTCGGACGCACCCTGCTCGGAGCAGAAGATGATCGACGAGCGTTTCTGGAAGTCGTACACACCCAGCGGCGAAGAGAACCGCGCGGTGCCGGACGTCGGCAACACGTGGTTCGGGCCTGCGCAGTAATCGCCCAGGGCTTCGGAGGTGTGACGGCCCATGAAGATCGCGCCGGCGTGACGGATCAGCGGCAGCCAGGCTTGCGGATCGGCGACCGACAACTCCAGGTGTTCCGGCGCAATGCGGTTGGCCACTTCGATGGCCTGCTCCATGTCGCGAACCTTGATCAACGCTCCACGGCCATTGATCGAGGTTTCGATGATCTGGGCGCGCTCCATGGTCGGCAGCAGTTTGGCGATGCTGGCCGCGACCTTGTCGAGGAACTCTGCGTCCGGGCTGACCAGAATCGCCTGGGCGTCTTCGTCGTGCTCGGCCTGGGAGAACAGGTCCATGGCGATCCAGTCCGGATCGGTATGGCCATCGCACACCACGAGGATTTCCGACGGACCGGCGATCATGTCGATGCCGACCTGGCCGAACACATGGCGCTTGGCGGTGGCGACATAGATATTGCCCGGGCCAACCACCTTGTCGACCTTCGGCACGCTTTCGGTACCGTAAGCCAATGCGGCAACCGCTTGCGCGCCGCCAATGGTGAAAACGCGGTCAACACCGGCAATGCACGCCGCCGCCAGCACCAGTTCGTTGAGTTCACCGCGCGGTGTCGGCACCACCATGACCACTTCGGTCACGCCGGCGACCTTGGCCGGAATTGCATTCATCAACACGGAGGATGGGTACGACGCCTTGCCGCCCGGGACGTACAGACCGGCGCGATCCAGTGGCGTGACCTTCTGGCCCAGCACCGTGCCATCAGCTTCGGTGTAGGTCCAGGAATCCTGTTTCTGTTTTTCGTGGTAGCTGCGCACGCGGGCCGCGGCTTTTTCCAGCGCTTCACGCTGAGGCACGGTGATGCGGGTCAGGGCCAGTTCCAGGCGTTCGCGCGGCAGGATCAGATCCGCCATGGACGCAACGTCCAGGCCGTCGAACTGCCGGGTGAAGTCCACCAGCGCTGCGTCGCCACGCTCGCGCACGGCCTTGATGATGTCCAGCACTCGCTGATTGACCGAGTCGTCAGACACACTTTCCCAGCTCAGCAGATGATCCAGATGATGCGCGAAATCCGGGTCAGCAGCATTGAGTCGGCGAATTGCAGTCGGTGCGGTCATAGCGAGAGCCTCATAGGAATGGCAAAAACTCAGGCGCCCTAACTTAGCAGTCGTTTCCGCTTGGGCACCTGAGAATTCTGGCTATGAGGCGGATAGACGGGCGCGACTTAACGTCGCGCAGGTGAATCAGCCGCGGTGTCGAGACTCCACTGCCTTGCGCAGGGTGTCGATCAACGCCTGGATACGGGCGTGCTGCATTTTCATCGACGCTTTGTTGACGATCAGCCGGGAGCTGATGTCAGCGATGAAATCCTGGGGTTCCAGGCCATTGGCACGCAAGGTGTTACCGGTGTCGACCACGTCGATAATCTTGTCCGCCAGACCGATCAGCGGCGCCAGCTCCATCGAGCCGTAGAGCTTGATGATGTCGACCTGACGGCCCTGCTCGGCGTAGTAACGCTTGGCAACGTTGACGAACTTGGTCGCTACCCGCAGGCGGCCCTTGGGTTCGACATCACCGACACGGCCGGCGGTCATCAGCTTGCAGAGGGCAATTCGCAAGTCCAGCGGTTCGTACAGACCCTGGCCACCATATTCCATCAGCACATCTTTACCGGCGACGCCCAGGTCCGCGGCACCATGCTCGACGTAGGTCGGCACATCGGTGGCGCGCACGATCAGCAGGCGCACGTCGGCCTGGGTCGTGGGGATGATCAACTTGCGGCTCTTGTCCGGATTCTCGGTCGGCACGATGCCCGCTTCAGCCAGAAGCGGCAGGGTGTCGTCAAGGATGCGGCCCTTGGACAGTGCGATGGTCAACATGGGAAACGTCAGTCCTTATCAGGCTACTGATGCCCGGTCGCAAACGGCGCCGGACACACATCGAGCCAGAAACTGGCTCGACTTGAAACAAATTCAACGGGCGCGTCCCTGCGCCCATGCAGCAGAAACTAGCCCGGTACGCGGCGAATCTTGGCGCCGAGCATCTGCAGTTTCTCTTCGATGCACTCGTAACCACGGTCGATGTGGTAGATGCGGTCGATCAGGGTGTCGCCTTCGGCGATCAGTGCCGAGATTACCAGGCTGGCCGAAGCACGCAGGTCGGTGGCCATCACTGGCGCGCCTTTCAGCTTTTCGGTACCGGTGACGATGGCCGTGTTGCCTTCGACCTGGATCTTGGCGCCCATGCGGTGCAGCTCGTAAACGTGCATGAAGCGGTTTTCGAAGATCGTCTCGATCACGGCGCCCGTGCCTTCGGCAATGGCGTTGAGGGAGATGAACTGCGCCTGCATGTCGGTCGGGAACGCCGGGTACGGAGCGGTCCGCACGTTGACGGCTTTTGGCCGCTTGCCGTGCATGTTCAGCTCGATCCAGTCTTCGCCGCAGGTGATTTCCGCGCCCGATTCCTTGAGTTTCTCAAGAACCGCTTCGAGGATGGTCGGATCAGTGTCCTTGACCTTCACGCGACCGCCGGTGACGGCTGCCGCCACCAGGTAGGTGCCGGTTTCAATACGGTCAGGCATCACTTTGTAGGTGGTCGGGTGCAGACGCTCAACGCCATCGATGGTGATGGTGTCGGTGCCGGCGCCAGTGATCTTGGCACCCATGGCAATCAGGAAGTTCGCCAGGTCGATGACTTCAGGTTCGCGAGCGGCGTTCTGCAACACGCTGCGGCCCTTGGCCAGGGCGGCGGCCATCATGATGTTTTCGGTACCGGTCACGCTGACGGTGTCGAAGAAGAAGTGCGCACCGCGCAAGCCGCCTTCTGGCGCCTTGGCCTTGATGTAGCCGCCTTCGACGTCGATGACCGCGCCCATGGCTTCGAGACCACGGATGTGCAGGTCAACCGGACGCGAACCAATGGCGCAACCGCCAGGCAGGGCGACTTCGGCTTCACCGAAACGGGCAACCATCGGGCCCAGCACCAGGATCGATGCGCGCATGGTTTTCACCAGCTCATACGGTGCGATCAGGGTCTTGATGGTGCGCGGGTCGATTTCGACGCTGAGCTTCTCGTCGATCACCGGCTCAATGCCCATGCGGCCGAACAGCTCGATCATGGTGGTGATGTCGTGCAGGTGCGGCAGGTTGGCAACCGTTACCGGGCCATCGCACAGCAGGGTTGCAGCCAGGATCGGCAGGGCAGAGTTCTTCGCCCCGGAGATGCGGATTTCGCCATCAAGACGAACGCCGCCAGTAATAATCAATTTATCCATAAGAATCTCGACGCCCTTGGGCTCAGGTGCGCTCGGCCCAGGCCGCGCTGCTGAAAAATTTCATAGTGACCGCATGGATGCTGCCATCGGTGATCCATGGGTTCAAATGGGCATAGATCTGCTGCTGACGCTTCACCGGGCTTAACGCCGCCAGTTCATCGCTAATCACGTTCAGCTGGAAATTGCAGCCTTCGCCCTCAACTTCTACCAACGTTCCGGGCAGCTTTCCTTCAAGGAAGCTCTTCACTTCTACGGCCTGCATGCTCAACCTCAATCGGCGCCCTGTGCGCGCGGGTCGGACATCATACAAAAAAGCCCCGCGCCTGCGAACCCCGCGAAGCAGGACTCTGACGGGGGGCTTCTTTATAGATGCTGGTTAGGGATGCGCCAACAGCTCGGTCAATTCGCTGACCTGAGCGATTTCACGCATGTCTTCTGGCATTCCGCGGATGCTCAGCGCCTTGCCGGCCGCCTCTGCATCGCGCATGAAGCACAGCAGCAGGGACAAGCCTACGCTGCTGGACTTCAACACTGCCGAACAATCAACCACCAGTTCGGCGGCCTTGCTGGACTTGATCAACGCCTGCCCCTGCTTGCGCAGACCAGGGCCGGTGCGGTAATCCAGCATGCCGCTCAGTCGCAGCTCGCCGGTTTCGCTCATGCGAATGGCCGACACACTCATTGGGCAGACTTCTCGGAGGCGTCTGCGGTTTTATCCTTGGCCTTGGCGACTTCCCCGGCCCAACCGTTGATGGTCTTGTCCAGGTCATTGCCATTGCGCTGCATCGCATCGGCGAACTGATCGCGGAACAGCTTGCCGATATTGATGCCGTTGATGATCACGTTGCGCAGTTTCCACTCGCCGTTGATTTTCTCGAGAGTGTAAGACACAGGATAGATCGAGCCGTTGGAGCCTTTGACCGTCATGGCAACGCTGGTACGGTCTCCGGACTCATCCTTGGCAGGGTCGACGGTGATGCCCTGATTGTTGTACTCGAGCAAGGCGTTGCCATAGAACTGGAACAGACCTCTCTTGAAGTTTTCTTCAAAGGTCTTCATCTGCGCCGGCGTTGCTTTGCGCGAGTATTTGACCGTCATGATGCTTTTGGAAATGCCCTCGGCATCCACGACCGGCCCGACGATGGTGTTCAGCGCCGTGTAAAAGTCTTGTGGGTCCTGCTTGTACTTCTCTTTGTTGGCCGACAGGTCTGCAAGCAACCGAGTCGTGGTGTCCTGCACGATTTCGTGCGCTGAGGGCGCTGCCACGGCGTTAGCCATCAACGGCAGGGCCGCGAGTAATACCAACAGGCCACGTCGCAAGGTAGAGATCATTCAAAAGCTCCTCATTTGGCGTCTTTGCTAACGGTATTGAGCAGGAATTTACCGATCAGGTCCTCGAGCACCAGCGACGACTGGGTGTCGTGGATGGTTCCACCATCCTTGAGCAAGCCTTCTTCGCCGCCCACGCTGATGCCGATGTACTTCTCGCCCAACAGGCCAGCGGTCAGGATAGATGCAGTGGAGTCGGTCGGCAGGTTATCTACGCGCTTTTCCAGCTGCATCGTCACTCGACCGGTGAAACTGTCGCGGTCCAGATCGATCGCCGTGACCTTGCCGATGGTCACACCGGCCATGGTCACTTTAGCTCTGACCGTCAAACCGGCGATATTGTCGAAATATGCATAAAGTTTATAAGTATCGGTGGTGGCACTTGGGGACAGGCCACTGACCCGCAACGCTAGCAACAGCAAAGCCAGGATGCCAGCCAGCAAGAAAAGGCCGACACCGATTTCCAGGGTGCGGTTTTGCATCAGAAATCTCCAAACATCAAGGCGGTCAAAATAAAGTCCAGGCCGAGCACAGCCAAAGAGGCGTACACCACGGTCTTGGTAGTGGCACGACTGATCCCCTCGGAAGTGGGCTCGCAGTCATAGCCTTGGAATACGGCGATCCAGGTCACGACGAAGGCAAAGACGATGCTCTTGATGATGCCGTTGAGCACATCATCGGTGAACGTCACGCTGTTCTGCATGTTGGACCAGTAGGAACCTTCATAGACACCCAGCCAGTCGACAGCCACCCACGAACCGCCCCAGATACCCACCACGCTGAAAATCATCGCCAGCACTGGCAGGGAAATGAAGCCGGCCCACAGGCGCGGGGCAATGATGTATTTGAGCGGGTCGACGCCAATCATTTCCAGACTGGACAACTGTTCGGTGGACTTCATGTTGCCGATTTCGGCGGTCAGCGCCGAACCTGCACGCCCGGCGAACAGCAGTGCCGTGACCACGGGGCCGAGTTCGCGCAACAGCGTCAGCGCAACCATCTGCCCCACCGCCTGCTCCGAACCGTAGCTGGACAGGATGTTGAAGCCTTGCAGCGCCAGCACCATGCCGATGAACACCCCGGAGACCACAATGATCACCAGGGACATCACGCCCACCGAATGCAGTTGCTTGATCAGCAGGCCAAAGCCGCCGCCGATACCACCGCGACCGAGCAAGGCATGAAACAGGAAAATCGCCGAACGGCCGAACACCGCCAGCACATCGATGCCGGCATGGCCGAACCGACGCACGCGTTCCAATAGTGAAATCTTGCGCATCAACGCTTCCCCAGAAGATCTGCGCGGTAATCCGTCGCTGGAAAGTGGTATGCGACCGGACCGTCGGGATCGCCGGTCATGAATTGACGAATCCGCGGTTCCTGCGAGTTCATCAGCTCCTCGGGAGTGCCCTGCCCCAACACCTGGCCGTCGCCCACCACATAGATGTAGTCGGCGATGCTGGCGGTCTCGGCCAGATCATGGGAGACCACGATACTGGTGATGCCCAACGCATCGTTGAGCAAGCGGATCAGGCGCACCAACACGCCCATGGCGATAGGGTCCTGGCCGACAAAGGGTTCGTCATACATGAGGATCTGCGGATCGAGGGCAATCGCCCGCGCCAGCGCGACACGGCGCTTCATGCCACCGGACAGTTCGTCGGGCATCAGCTCGATGGCACCACGCAACCCCACGGCCTGCAATTTGAGCAGGACGATGTCACGGATCATTTCTTCCGGCAGCTCGGTATGAACGCGCAGCGGAAAGGCGACGTTCTCGAACACGTCGAGGTCGGTAAACAGCGCGCCGCTCTGGAACAGCACACCCATATGCTTGCGCGCATCGAACAGATCGCTGCGCGACAGCTTTGGCAGGTTCTGGCCATTGACCCAGACTTCGCCCTTGGTGGGCCGCAACTGCGCGCCCATCAACCGCAACAGCGTGGTCTTGCCACACCCGGAAGGCCCCATGATGCCGGTGACCTTGCCGCGCGGGATACGGATATCGACGTTATTGAAAATGCTGCGCGCACCGCGCTTGAAGGACAGTCCCTTCAGCTCGACCGCGTAGGCGTTATCGGCACTCATCTAAACTCCTTGCGATGCAGCCTCACACTCGGACGCCTGTCTTTCTGACGAAAGCACATACCTCCACGGGCAGGCCGAACTGGCGGCGAACTATATCACTGCAAAGGCCAAGCGCCCAAGGCCCACGCCGGCCCATGTTCAGCAACTTGACAGGCAAAAAGCCTTGTTCAGAAGGGATTCAGTAACAGGGAATGACAAAGCGTGACGAACTTGCGTGAGGGTTTTGATCATTACCGCTATAATCGCCGCCTTTTCATCAGGCTATACGATTTCTGACATGAGCCAATCCAGCGACCTGATTCAATCTGCACAACGCACCATCCGCCTCGAACTGGAAGCCGTACAAGGCTTGCTGCCCCATATCGACGCAGATTTTGTACGCGCTTGCGAGATGATTCTGGACAGCAAAGGCCGCGTGGTCGTGGTCGGCATGGGCAAATCGGGGCACATCGGCAACAAGATCGCCGCCACCCTGGCCAGCACCGGCACCACGGCCTTTTTCGTGCACCCGGCCGAAGCCAGCCACGGCGACATGGGCATGATCACCCGCGACGACATCATTCTCGCGCTGTCGAACTCCGGCTCCACCAATGAAATCGTCACCCTGCTGCCCCTGATCAAGCGTCTGGGCATCAAATTGATCAGCGTGACCGGCAACCCGGACTCGCCGCTGGCCAAGGCCGCCGAGGTCAACCTCAACGTTCACGTAGAGCACGAAGCCTGCCCGCTGAACCTGGCACCGACCTCGTCGACCACCGCCGCGCTGGTCATGGGCGATGCCCTGGCCGTTGCGCTGCTGGAAGCCCGGGGCTTTACCGCTGAAGACTTCGCCTTTTCCCATCCAGGCGGCGCGCTGGGTCGACGCCTGCTGCTGAAAGTCGAAAACGTCATGCACGCCGGCCAGGAGCTGCCGCAGGTTCAGCGCGGTACGCTGCTCAAGGATGCGCTGATGGAAATGACCCGCAAGGGCCTGGGCATGACCGTGATCCTGGAAGCCGATGGCAAACTGGCCGGGATCTTCACCGACGGTGACTTGCGCCGCACACTGGACCGCAGCATCGACATCCACAGCGCCACCATCGATCAGGTCATGACCGCGCACGGCAAGACTGCTCGCGCCGAGATGCTCGCCGCCGAAGCCCTGAAAATCATGGAAGACCACAAGATCAACGCACTGGTCGTGGTCGACAGCGAAGACCGCCCGGTCGGCGCCTTGAACATGCACGACTTGCTGCGTGCGGGAGTAATGTAATGAGCACGGACCTGCTGCAACGCGGCAAACAGATCAAACTCGCGGTATTCGACGTTGACGGCGTGCTGACCGACGGGCGCCTGTACTTTCTCGAAGACGGCAGCGAATTCAAGACGTTCAACACCCTCGACGGTCAAGGCATCAAGATGTTGATGGCAGCCGGCGTGCAGACCGCTATCATCAGCGGCCGCAAGACCCCGGTGGTCGAACGGCGGGCGAAGAACCTCGGCATTCCACACCTTTACCAGGGTCGTGAAGACAAACTGGTGGTGCTCGACGAACTTCTTGCCCAACTCAACCTAAGCTATGAACAGGTCGCCTACCTGGGCGACGACTTGCCGGACCTGCCGGTGATTCGCCGCGTGGGTCTGGGCATGGCCGTAGCAAACGCTGCCAGCTTCGTGCGTGAACACGCCCATGGCATCACCCTGGCCCGTGGTGGCGAGGGTGCCGCTCGCGAATTCTGTGAATTGATCCTGCGCGCCCAGGGCCGCCTCGATGCGGCCAACGCCGCGTACCTGTGAGCCCATTATGCTGAGCAAAAAGATTCGTAACATCCTGGTGTTCGGCTGCATCGCGGCGCTGTTCGCCGCGGTCGGCTACTGGAACATCAGCCCGGAACGCTTCCTCGACAAGCCGGTGGTCACGGTCGATGAAAGCGCAATCGACTATTACGCCCTCAACGCCCACAGCGTTCAGTACCTGCCGGACGGCAAACTGCAATACGAAATGACGTCCGACAAGGTCGAACACCTGAAAGCGAGCGAGGTGACGTTGCTGACCAACCCTGACCTGAACATGTTTCGCGGTACGCAGTTTCCGTGGCACGTCCAGAGTGAGCGCGGCGAAGTCAACCCGGACGGCACTCAGGTCGAGCTGATCGACTCGGTGCGCATCACCCGTTTCGACGAGAAAAACCGCCGAACCCTGATTACCACCACCCGAATGACGGTGTTCCCGCAGCAGCAATATGCGCAGACCGATCAACCCGTTAGAATCGACGGCGCTGGCGGTGTATCGACAGGCAACGGAATGAAAGCGTATTTGAAAGAAAGCAGGATACACCTGCTATCGAACGTAAGAGGACAGTATGAGGCTCGTTAAAACTCTCCCTATTTTGCTCAGTCTGGGCGCAGCACTGGGAAGCGTGAGCGCCTGGGCTCTGCCGAACGATCAAGAGCAGCCTATCCGCATTCAGGCCGACGACGCCCAACTGGACGACAAGAATGGCGTTGCCACCTATAAAGGTGACGTGATCATCACTCAGGGCTCGATGAAGGTCACCGGTAATACCGTGACCATCACCCGTACCCCGGCTGGCGACATCGACGTGGTGACCTCGGTGGGCAACCTCGCCTACTTCGAGCAGATGCAGACGGCCGGCGACACCAAGCCTGTTCAGGGCTGGGGCGTGACCATCCAGTACCACGCCTCGCAAAACCGCGTCGTGCTGATCGACAAGGCAAAAGTTGTCGACAAGGACAACAACGTCACCCAGGGCGAAAAAATCGTCTACGACACCCAGAAAAAGCTTGCGAGCGCCGGGCGTGCTACGGGTAGCAAGGTTACCGAGTCGCGTCCGCGCATCGACATGGTGATCCAGCCCAAGCCGAAAAACGACGCGAAAAAGGCTCCTTAATGGCAACTCTGAAAGCTCAGCATCTGGCCAAGAGCTACAAGAGCCGCCAGGTCGTGCGTGACGTCAGCCTGTCCATCGACAGCGGTCAAATCGTCGGCCTGCTAGGCCCTAACGGCGCCGGCAAGACCACCTGTTTCTACATGATCGTCGGCCTGGTGCAGGCCGATCAGGGTCGCGTGCTGATCGACGACCTGGACGTCAGCCACCAGCCAATGCACGGTCGTGCGAAGGCCGGTATCGGCTATCTTCCGCAAGAAGCGTCGATCTTCCGCAAACTCTCGGTCGCCGATAACATCATGGCCATCCTCGAGACCCGCAAGGAACTCGACAAGGCCGAGCGTCGCAAGGAACTGGAAAGCCTGCTGCAGGAATTCCACATCAGCCACATCCGCGACAACCTAGGCATGAGCCTGTCCGGTGGTGAACGTCGTCGGGTGGAAATCGCCCGGGCACTGGCCACCAACCCGAAATTCATCCTCCTCGACGAACCATTCGCCGGTGTGGACCCTATTTCGGTGGGCGACATCAAGCAGATCATCTACCACCTCAAGGCCAAAGGCATTGGCGTGCTGATCACTGACCACAACGTCCGTGAAACCCTGGATATCTGCGAAACCGCCTACATCGTCAACGATGGTCAACTGATCGCCGAAGGTGACTCCGCCACCATCCTGGCCAACGAACTGGTCAAGGAAGTGTATCTGGGCCATGAATTCCGCCTTTAAGCAGTAAGGTGTCTGGCTGATTGTCCGAGCGCTCGTCTCGATAAAAAATCAATACTTTTTTATTGTTACAGCGCTCTAGGCAAACGCTGCAGTTTCGGGCATATAATTTGCTTATGTTTGGCGCTCCGGCGCCCTGTAGTGGATGGCGCATGTGCGCCGGCGAATAAGGTGTTAAGCCCCTGCCATGAAACCATCGCTAGTCTTGAGAATGGGCCAGCAGCTGACGATGACACCGCAGCTGCAACAGGCCATCCGCCTGCTCCAATTGTCGACCCTGGACCTGCAACAGGAAATCCAGGAGGCCCTGGAGTCCAATCCGATGCTCGAACGCCAGGAAGAAGGCGACGACTTCGATAACGCCGACCCCTTGGCCGACAAAGCCGAACAGCTCCCCAACGCCGACATTTCGGAACCCTCCTACCAGGAAACCGCCCCGACGGTGGATAACCTCGAGGAAGGCGACTGGAACGAGCGCATTCCCAACGAGCTGCCCGTTGATACCGCGTGGGAAGACGTCTACCAGACCAGTGCCAGCAGCTTGCCGAGCAACGATGACGACGAGTGGGATTTCACCACCCGCACATCGGCCGGTGAAAGCCTGCAAAGCCATTTGTTGTGGCAACTGAACCTGGCACCGATGTCCGACACCGATCGTCTGATCGCCGTGACCCTGATCGACTGCATCAACAATCAGGGCTACCTGGACGAAACCCTCGAGGAAATTCTCGAGGCCTTCGATCCGGAGCTGGACATCGAACTGGACGAAATCGAAGCCGTCCTGCACCGCATCCAGCAATTCGAACCGGCCGGCATTGGCGCCCGCAACCTGGGCGAATGCCTGCTGCTGCAATTGCGCCAACTGCCAGCCAAGACGCCTTGGCTGGCCGAAGCGAAACGCCTGGTCACCGACTACATCGACCTGCTCGGCAGCCGCGATTACAGCCAGCTGATGCGTCGCATGAAGCTCAAGGAAGATGAACTGCGCCAGGTCATCGAACTGGTGCAGAGCCTCAACCCGCGCCCGGGCTCGCAGATCGAGTCCAGTGAAGCCGAATATGTTGTCCCTGACGTGATCGTGCGCAAGGACAATGAGCGCTGGCTGGTCGAGCTGAACCAGGAATCAGTGCCACGGCTGCGGGTCAACGCCCAATACGCCGGTTTTGTGCGCCGCGCCGACACCAGCGCCGACAACACCTTCATGCGCAATCAGTTGCAAGAGGCCCGCTGGTTCATCAAGAGCCTGCAAAGCCGCAACGAAACCCTGATGAAAGTAGCCACTCAGATCGTCGAGCATCAGCGCGGCTTTCTTGAATACGGCGACGAAGCGATGAAGCCGCTGGTCCTGCATGACATCGCCGAAGCGGTGGGGATGCACGAGTCGACGATTTCACGGGTCACCACACAAAAATTCATGCATACCCCTCGGGGCATATATGAACTGAAATACTTTTTCTCCAGCCACGTCAGCACCTCCGAAGGCGGTGAATGCTCGTCCACAGCGATCCGCGCGATCATCAAAAAACTGGTTGCCGCGGAAAATCAGAAAAAGCCGTTGAGTGACAGCAAGATCGCTGGTTTACTGGAGGCACAAGGCATTCAGGTGGCTCGCCGCACCGTCGCCAAGTACCGCGAATCCCTCGGGATCGCGCCTTCGAGCGAACGCAAGCGGTTGATGTAGAGCCACGCCACAGCGTTCCAGTGGCAGGCATTTCTGCCTGCCGCTTTATGCACTGGCAACGAAGGAGAAGCTGTATGCAAGTCAACATCAGTGGACACCAACTGGAAGTGACCGAACCTCTTCGCACCTACATCGGCGAAAAACTCGAACGATTAGAGAGGCATTTCGACAAGATCACCAACGTGCAGGTCACGATGACGGTCGAAAAGCTCAAGCAGAAAATCGAAGCCACGCTGCATATTCCCGGCAATGAAGTGGTCGCAAACGCGGAGCATACCGATATGTACGCGGCGATCGACGCACTGACCGACAAGCTGGATAAACAACTCAAAAAGCATAAGGAAAAGACCCAAAGCCTCCTCCAGGGCGCGACCGGTCGTTAACACTCCCAACCCATGATCCGACTTGAAAGCATCCTGACCCCCGGCCGTTCCCTCGTGAACGTGCCGGGCGGCAGTAAAAAGAAAGCCCTCGAACAAATTGCCAACCTTATCCACAAAGAAGTGCCGGATCTGGAGATGCAAGATGTCTTCGAGGCTCTGATTGCCCGTGAAAAACTCGGCTCAACCGGTTTTGGCAACGGCATCGCCATTCCCCACTGCCGCCTGAAGGGCTGCACCTCGCCCATCAGCGCCCTGATGCACCTTGATGCACCCATTGATTTCGACGCCATCGACGGCGCCCCGGTCGACCTGCTGTTCGTTCTGCTGGTCCCGGAAGCCGCTACCGATGCGCACCTGGAGTTACTGCGCCAGATAGCCAGCATGCTCGACCGCAAGGAAGTGCGCGAAAAACTGCGCAGCGCCCCGAGCAATGAAGCCTTGTATCAGGTTGTCCTGGACGAGCAAAACGGTCATTAACCATGCGCTTGATCATCGTCAGTGGCCGATCCGGCTCAGGTAAAAGTACCGCACTCGATGTTCTCGAGGACAACGGCTACTACTGCATCGACAACCTGCCCGCCGGATTGCTGCCGGAACTGGCCGAGCGCGCGCTGATTCATACCGAGCTGGCACAACCGCTGGTCGCGGTATCCATTGATGCTCGCAACCTGCCGAGTCACCTGTCGCGGTTTCCGGAATTGCTTGAAGAAGTCCGCAGCCGGCATATCAAGTGTGATGTGCTGTACCTGGACGCCGACGAAGAAACGTTGCTCAAACGCTTCTCGGAAACCCGCCGCCGCCACCCGCTGAGTACTGCCCACCGTTCGTTGGCGGAGGCGATTCAGGACGAAACCAGTTTGCTGGGTCCGATCGCCGATCTGGCGGACCTCAAGGTGAACACCACCAACCTGAACCTGTATCAGCTGCGCGATACCATCAAGCTGCGTCTGCTGAACCAGCCAGATAGCGGCACGGCGTTCCTGGTGGAGTCTTTCGGGTTCAAGCGGGGCATGCCGGTTGATGCAGACCTGGTGTTCGACGTGCGCTGCCTGCCCAACCCTTACTGGAAGCCGGAATTGCGCGACCAATCAGGGCTTGATCAACCGGTGGCCGAATACCTGGCGGCACAACCGGACGTCGAAGAGATGTTCCAGGACATCTCCACCTACCTGCTCAAGTGGTTGCCGCGCTTTGCCGCCAGCAACCGCGCTTATGTCACCATTGCCATTGGCTGCACCGGCGGGCATCACCGCTCCGTCTACCTGACCGAACGTCTGGGCCAGGTCCTGCAACAATCCCTGAAGAACGTCCAGGTTCGCCACCGCGACCTCAGCTAAAGGATTCACATCGCGATGCCTGCTCGGGAAATTGAAATCATCAACAAGCTGGGCCTTCATGCCCGCGCTTCGGCAAAATTCGTTGGCGTTGCGGGTCAGTTCCCGGGTTGCACCATCAGAGTAGGACGTACGCCAGAATCCGCGGTCGATGGCAAAAGCATCATGGCCATGATGATGCTTGCGGCCGGCAAGGGCACCAAAATCCACCTGAGCACTGAAGGCGAGCAGGAACAGGAAGCGATGGATGCGCTGGTCGCACTGATCGATAACTACTTCGACGAAGGCGGTTGAACATTCGCCTAAGCGAGCGCCGTATCCATCACCATCATCAAACAAAACCCGATCAACAACCCAAGACTCGCCAGCTTGTCGTGACCATTGCGCCGCGACTCGGGAATCACTTCATGGGTGACCACCAGCAACATCGCCCCCGCCGCCAACGCCAACCCTAACGGCAACAGCAATTCGGCCAGGCTCACCAGCCAGGCGCACAACAGCGCAAAGACCGGTTCCACCAGACCTGATGCCGCACCGATCAGGAAAGCTTTGACCCGCGACATCCCCGCCCCTGCCAGTACCAGCGCGATCACCAACCCTTCCGGCACATCCTGCAACGCAATGCCCATGGCCAGGCTGTCAGCATCCGGCATCCCTCCACCGGCCGAAACCCCGACTGCCATGCCTTCGGGGATGTTATGGGCAATGATGGCAAATACAAACAACCAGATCCGTGGCGGGATGACCGGGCGCTCCAGGGCTCCAACGAGCATTTCCGGCGAGGCGCCCGACACTTTACGGTCCACCAGAAACAGCCCGAACGCGCCAAGCATGATGCCGAAGCTGATAAGGCCACTGGCCGCCCAGGGTGTCAGCCCCAGGCTTTCAGCAGCCGAGATCCCCGGAACGATCAGCGAAAACGCCGTCGCCGCGAGCATCACTCCGGCACCAAAACCGAGCAACGTATCGCTGACCGCCTGCGGCATGCGGCGAATCACCAGCACCGGAACCGCGCCCAACGCAGTGCCCAGGGCACAAATCGCCCCGCCCTGCAGTGCACGCAGCAGCTTGGGTTCGAGATCGAGCCACGCCAGCCCGTGCGCGACCAACAACGACATGCCCGCCAGCAGCAACAGCGATCCCAACGCGTAACGAAACATTCGTCCGCTGCCAAACGCCAGTATTTCAGTGCCCATAGTCAGCCTTGGATTGTTTTTATAGAGGACTTAAACCAGCGCAGCCTGATAACGCGTAGCGACTTCAGGCCAATTGATCACGTTGTAGAACGCATTGATGTAATCCGGACGACGGTTCTGATATTGCAGGTAGTAAGCGTGCTCCCACACATCCAGGCCAAGGATCGGCGTATTGCCATTCATCAACGGGCTGTCCTGGTTGCCGCTACTTTCCACTATCAGGGTCTTTTGCGGCGTGACGCTGAGCCAGGCCCAGCCACTGCCAAAGCGGGTCAGCGCAGCTTTGGTGAAGGCATCCTTGAAACTGTCCAGGCCACCCAGTTGCTCATCAATCGCCTTGGCCAGCGCACCTTCGGGTTTGCCGCCACCGTGAGGCGCCATCACTTCCCAGAACAGCGAATGGTTGGCGTGGCCGCCGCCCTGATTGATCACCGCCGCGCGGAGTTTTTCCGGCAGCTGCCGGACGCTGGCGACCAGTTTTTCCACCGACCACTCGGCAAATTCGGTGCCTTCGACCGCGGCGTTGAGATTATTGATGTAGGTCTGGTGGTGCTTGGTGTAATGGATCTCCATGGTCTGCGCATCGATATGCGGTTCCAGGGCATCGTAAGCGTAAGGCAGGGCAGGCAAGGTAAAAGCCATTTCAATGGACTCCATGGTGTAGAGGCGCAGGCGATACGGTATCGGTGTGCAGCAAACGGTGGGTGCGCGGATATTCGCCGTGGTCGCTGATGAAATTCAGCAGCTCGACATAGGTTTTGCTGCTTTGGCGCTGTGCGGCTTCACGCAGTGCCGGGGGCAGGCGCGGGTCCTGCAGGGTTTGCAGCAACCGCTGATGGATCGCGCACAAATATTCGGCGCTCTCCTCCGGCTGGTTCAGACGCAAATGCAGATCCGCCAGGTTGTGATGGGAAATCACGCAGGCCGCCACCGCTTCGTCGGCATCCGCCCAGCGCTCGAACAACACCTGGGCCAGGGCAAGTGCCTGCAAGTAAGCCTCGCGGGCATCGACCAATTCGCCCAGCATGAAATGGCGATTGGCCCTTTCGATCGTGCGTTTCCAGTGCTCCATGGTGGGCCTCCAAAGCGGTAGCGGTGATTACACGCCGCCTGCGGTGAGCTTCTCTGGGTTGAGTAATTCTTCCAGTTGGCTGCGCGTCAGGTCGGTGTGCTCCAGGGCGACATCGATCACCGGACGCCCCTGTTGATAGGCCTTCTTGGCGATTTCAGCGGCTTTTTGGTAACCAATGATCGGGTTGAGTGCGGTCACCAGAATCGGGTTGCGCGACAGCGCCTCTTTGATTCGAGATTCGTTGACCTTGAAGCTGGCGATGGCCTTCTCACCCAGCAGATGACTGGAGTTGGCCAGCAATTCGATGCTGCTCAGCAGGTTCTGGGCGATGATCGGCAGCATCACGTTCAGCTCGAAATTGCCCGACTGACCGGCGATGGTGATGACTGTGTCATTGCCGATCACTTGGGCGGCGACCATGGCAGTGGCTTCCGGGATCACCGGGTTGACCTTGCCGGGCATGATCGAAGAGCCCGGCTGCAAGGCTTCAAGTTCGATTTCGCCTAGGCCGGCCAGCGGGCCGGAGTTCATCCAGCGCAGGTCGTTGGCGATTTTCATCAGCGAAACCGCTGTCGCTTTAAGCTGGCCGGAGACCGCCACCGCGGTGTCCTGGGAGCCGATCAGCGCAAACAGATCCTTGCCCGGCGTGAACTGAACGTGGGTCAGCTCGCTCAACTGTTGGCTGAAACGCGCTGCGAATTGCGGATGTGCATTGATCCCGGTGCCGACCGCCGTACCGCCCTGAGCCAGGGATTGCAGGCTCGGCAGCAAGTCCTGCAAGTGACCGATGTTGGCCTTGAGCTGCTGCGCCCAGCCATTCAGGACCTGACTCATGCGCACCGGCATGGCGTCCATCAAGTGCGTGCGACCGGTTTTGACGTGGTGATGAACCTCTTCAGCCTTTCGCTCGATGACCTGCACCAGACCCACCAGCGCCGGCAGCAGCTGCTCATGCAAGGCAAGTGCAGCGCTGACATGGATGGTGGTCGGGATAATGTCGTTGCTGCTTTGACCGCAGTTCACATGATCATTAGGGTTCACCGGCTCGCCGAGCAGGCGGCTGGCCAGGGTGGCAATCACTTCGTTGGCGTTCATGTTGGAACTGGTGCCGGAACCGGTCTGGAAGATGTCCACCGGGAAGTGCTGCATGAAGTCGCCCTGAAGCAGCCCCAGCGACGCATCGACGATGGCTTTGCCCTGGGATTCGCTGATTTGCTTGAGCTCGACGTTGGCACGGGCAGCGGCGGCTTTGGCCAGAATCAGCGACCGGATGAACTGCACCGGCATCGGCTTGCCGCTGATCGGGAAGTTATCCACCGCACGTTGCGTCTGTGCGCCATAGAGGGCGTCCACCGGGACTTGAAGCTCGCCCATGCTGTCACGCTCAATACGAGTCTGAGGGTCTGTCATCAGAAAATCCTTGCACCAGTTCGTTTAGGGGAATCGAGGGCTGTAACTCGCAGATCGCCAATTGCCAGGTGTAGCTTTGCCAGCGTTTGAGGCGGCATTTGCACAGAGAGAGGCGTTCGAGTTCGCGCAGCGGGCGCCAGGCTTGGTCGAGGCAGTAAGTCCGCCAGTGCCACGGCAGCGCGACATCGGCGGCGGTGTCGAGCAACAAACGGAAGGACGTCTCGGCGATGGTCCAGGGAGAAGTGGCCGTGCAACACGCCAGATACCGGCCTTCAGCCAGGTAATGTTCGATCAGGCGCGGCTCGTCGGGGTCCATCGCGCAACGGATCTGGCGACTCATCCAGCGCCAGCTTTCGAGGTAAGGCTGCTCGTGCAAGGCAGAACTCATGATCCGGGCTCATTCGGTAATGAGATTTATTATTAGATGATAATGAGAACCAAAACAACCCCGAGAGCACACACCTAAATCCATTGTGGGAGCGAGCCTGCTCGCGAAGGCGACCGAATATTCAATATCTGTGTCGTCTGACACTCCGCTATCGCGAGCAGGCTCACTCCCCCAGGAGGTCGATGAACGGCGCATAAAAAAGGCGCACCACCCAATGGGTGGCGCGCCTTTTTGTGTTGCGGCAAGCATTAGCTGCCCGCGACGGTCATCCGCTCGATCAACACCGAACCGGTGCGAATATTACTGCGCAATTCCAGGTCATTACCGACGGCAACGATCTGCTTGAACATGTCGCGCATGTTGCCGGCGATGGTCACTTCCTGGACCGCGAACTGGATTTCGCCGTTCTCGACCCAGTAACCCGCCGCGCCCCGGGAGTAATCGCCGGTGACCATGTTCAGGCCCTGGCCCATCAGCTCGGTGACCAGCAAGCCACGCCCCATGCGGCGCAGCAAGGCGGCTTGGTCTTCATCACCATGGGTGACGAACAGGTTGTGCACGCCACCCGCGTTGGCGGTGCTCGGCATGCCCAACTTGCGCCCGGAGTAAGTGCCGAGGATGTAGGACACCAACTCGCCTTTCTCGACGAACGGTTTGGCGTAAGTCGCCAGACCATCACCGTCGAACGCCGAACTGCCCATGGCGCGCATCAAGTGTGGACGCTCATCGATGGTCAGCCATTCCGGGAACAGTTTCTGACCCAGCGTGCCTTCAAGGAACGACGATTTGCGATACAGGCTGCCGCCGGAAATCGCCGAGAGGAAGCTGCCGAACAAGCCACCGGCCAGTTCCGCGGAAAACAGCACCGGCACTTCACAGGTCGGCACCGGACGCGCGCCCAATCGGCTCGCGGCCCGTTGCGCGGCACGCTGGCCGATGCTCACCGGGTCGGCCAACAAGTTACCCTGACGGTTCACGTCGTACCAGTAATCGCGCTGCATCTGGCCGTCAGCCTCGGCGATCATCACGCAGCTCAGGCTGTGCCGGGTCGACGCATAACCGCCAATAAAACCGTGGCTGTTGCCGTAAACGCGACAGCCTTGATGGGTGCTGAGGGTCGTGCCGTCGGCGTTCTTGATCCGACTGTCGGCGGCAAATGCCGCGGCTTCGCAGGTCAGCGCCTGCTCGATGGCCTGCTCCGGGGTGATGTCCCATTCATGGAACAGGTCGAAATCCTGCAGATCCCTGGCCATCAGCGCGGCATCTGCCAGGCCGGAAGCTTCGTCTTCGGAGGTGTGCTTGGCGATGGCCAACGCCGCCGCGACGGTTTCACGAATCGCCTCAGGACCACTGGCCGAGGTGCTGGCCGAGCCTTTGCGCTGACCGACGTACAAGGTGATGCCAAAGCCCTGGTCGCGGTTGAATTCGACGGTTTCGACTTCACGCTGGCGCACCGAGGTGGACAGGCCCTGCTCCAGGGACACGGCCACTTCACAGGCACTGGCCCCCTGACGCTTGGCTTCAGCGATGATCTGCTCGACTTGTTCTTGCAGTGCCGGCAACGCTTGTGGGCCGACGCTTTCAACTGCACTCATGCTGTTCTCCACTCAAATTCTGCTTTCGGCTGGGGCCTTCGAGCGACCGGGCCGGACAAGCGGCCCCCGACTGGTTATCATGGCGGCGTTTCTTTGCGGACGGCCACCATGGTTGATTCTTACGACGACTCCCTCGATACGGGAGAAAAAAGCAAATCCCAGGTTAAACGCGAGCTTCATGCTCTGGTTGACCTCGGCGAGCGCCTTACAACGCTCAAGCCTGACTTGCTGGCAAAACTGCCGTTGACCGACGCTATGCGCCGGGCACTGGCTGATGCGCCCAAGCACACCGCGAATATCGCGCGTAAACGGCACCTTATGTTCATCGGCAAACTGATGCGCGATCAGGACACTGACGCCATTCTGGCGCTGCTCGATCAACTCGATGCCTCCACCCGGCAGTACAACGAACGTTTCCATGGCCTGGAACGCTGGCGCGATCGCTTGATCGCGGGCGACGATGCGGTCCTGGAGAAGTTCGTGCTCGACTACCCGGAGGCTGATCGTCAGCAGTTGCGCTCCCTGATCCGTCAGGCCCAGCACGAACTGGCGACCAACAAGCCACCGGCATCGAGCCGTAAAATCTTCAAGTACATCCGTGAGCTGGACGAGACTCAACGCGGCCTGCGTTAAATCTCGAATCGGGTGAGTCGCCAAGCGGCTCACCCGAAGCTCCATCCTTTTACGATCCTGTGCCACCCACAGTGATCGCATCGATTTTCAGCGTTGGCTGGCCGACACCCACCGGCACCGACTGCCCATCCTTGCCACACGTCCCCACGCCACTGTCCAGCGCCAGATCGTTACCGACCATCGACACCTTGCTCATGGCTTCCGGGCCGTTGCCGATCAACGTCGCGCCTTTGACCGGGGCAGTGATTTTGCCGTCTTCGATCAGGTACGCCTCGCTGGTGGAGAACACGAACTTGCCGCTGGTGATGTCCACCTGCCCGCCGCCGAGGTTGGCGCAATAGATGCCGCGCTTGACCGACTTGATGATTTCTTCCGGGTCGCTTTCGCCGGCCAGCATGTAGGTGTTGGTCATCCGCGGCATCGGCAGATGCGCATAGGACTCACGACGACCGTTGCCGGTGCGGGCCACGCCCATCAGGCGTGCGTTGAGCTTGTCTTGCATGTAACCCTTGAGCACGCCGTTTTCGATCAATGTGGTGCACTCGGTCGGGGTGCCTTCGTCGTCGACGCTCAGGGAGCCACGACGACCGGCCAGCGTGCCGTCATCGACGATGGTGCACAACTTGGACGCAACCATCTCGCCCATGCGCCCGCTGTAGGCCGAACTGCCCTTGCGGTTGAAATCACCTTCCAGACCGTGGCCGACCGCTTCGTGCAGCAGCACGCCGGACCAGCCCGAACCCAACACCACCGGCAACGTACCGGCCGGCGCAGGAATGGCTTCAAGGTTGACCAGCGCCTGACGCAGCGCTTCACGGGCGTAGCCCATGGCACGGTCATCGCTGAGGAAATAGCGGTAATCGGTACGACCGCCACCGCCATGACCACCGCGCTCGCGGCGACCGTTTTGCTCGACGATCACGCTGACGTTGAAGCGCACCAGCGGCCGCACATCGGCGGCCAGGCTACCGTCGGTCGAAGCGACAAGAATGCGCTCCCAGACGCCGGCCATGCTCACCGTGACTTGCTGGATACGCGGGTCGAGGGCGCGAGTCGCGACGTCGATGCGCTTGAGCAGTTCGACTTTTTCCGCGCGGCTCATCACTTCCAGCGGGTTGTCCGGCCCGTACAACTGGGTGACGTCCGCCGAGGTGAACGCCTGCACCGTGCCATTCTGCCCGGCGCGAGAGATCGAACGTGCCGCCCGGGCCGCAGCGCCGAGGGCTTCCAGGGTGATGGCATTGCTGTAGGCGAAACCGGTTTTTTCACCCGATTGCGCACGCACGCCCACGCCTTGGTCGAGGTTGAAGCTGCCCTCCTTGACGATCCCGTCTTCCAGCGCCCAGGACTCGGAAATCTGCCCCTGGAAATACAGATCCGCCGCATCGATGCCCGGACCGGCCAGATCGCCGAGCACACCTTGCAGGCTCTCGATCGTTACGCCACCGGGCGCCAGGAGGTGTTCACTGACGGAGGACAACAACTCGCTCATATGTTTACGCCTTAAATTCGTCGTTCCGGGCAGGTCGCTGTGCGCCCTGCGAGAAAAAGCGCCGGTGACTGGACACCGGCATCCGCGTCCTGATGGACGCCTGTTCGCTGCTATCGCGTTCGGCCAGCAGCACGGCCTCGCCTTGATCCTGTTGTGCCAGCACGCGTCCCCAAGGGTCGACGATTGCAGCGTGCCCCCAGGTTTCTCGCGGTCCCGGATGCGTCCCACCCTGAGCGGCCGCGAGCACATAACATTGAGTCTCGATGGCCCGCGCGCGAATCAGCACCTCCCAATGTGCTGCGCCGGTCACCGCGGTAAATGCCGACGGTGCGGTAATCAATTGCGCGCCCGCAGCCCGCAATTCACTGTACAACTCCGGGAAACGCAGGTCGTAACACACTGTCAGGCCGACCCGGCCGACGGGCGTGTCCGCCACCACAACCCCACTGCCATAAGCATAGTCATCGGATTCGCGATAACGCCCGCGATTGTCTGCCACATCCACGTCGAACAGGTGCAGCTTGTCGTAGCGCGCCACCGTTTCGCCCTGATCATTGACCAGCAACGAACAGGCATGCGCCTTGGACGTCGGATGGCCCAACGGCGGCAACGGCAACGTGCCGGCCACTATCCATAACTTGAGGTCACGGGCGGTCTGTTTCAACCACGGCAGGATCGGACCTTCACCCAACGCCTCGGCGCGGCCGATGTCAGCAATGTCGCGACGGCCCATGGCGGCGAAGTTTTCCGGCAGCACCGCCAGCTGCGCGCCACCCGCCGCCGCCTCTTCGAGCAGATGCCGGGCCCGGGCCAGGTTGGCCAGCACGTCGCTCTGGCTGACCATTTGAATCACCGCAAAAGACATGGCCTTTTCCTTATCGGGAATCAACACAACCCTGTAAGAACGAGGCTTGCCCGCGAAGGCATCTTGCCTGACACACCGCGGTGCGTCGATTCGCGGACAAGCCTCGCGCCTACAAAGATCAGGGGCGTAGCATCAGAACCGAGGACCATGCTACTCCATAGATCTGGAGAGTGGCTTTTCAAAAAGGCTTGTCGAAGGTGATTTTCGGCTCTTTCCATGGGCCTTTGACGGTGTATTTGACGCTGGCGAAACGTGCCACGCGGTCACCGATCAGCTTGTCGATCAGGAACAGCGCACCGCCGATGGCCGGTGCGCCGACAATCAACGCGGCAATCGGCAGGTTGTTGGTCACCGGCAAAGTCACCAGCAGTTTTGCGTCAACCTGATCGGCCACCAGGTTCAGGGTACCGTTCAGTTCGATGTTGCTCGACGGGCCAGTCAGCAGGATCGGTTCCTGCGTCACATAAACCCCGTTGGTCGCGGCCAGCAGACCTTTGACCCGGTCATAACTCAAGCCTTTGCCGAACAGGTCGGAGAAGTCCAGGCGCAGACGACGACCGATCGAGTTGAAGTTGAGCAGGCCAAACACCCGCAGGGCCTGGGCGCTGCCTTCGACCTCAACGAACTGGCCTTTATTCAACGAAGCATCGAGGGTGCCGGAGAAACGTTTGGTGGCCAGCCACGCCGGTGAACCCGGCCAGCGACCGTCGACATCCATGTGAAACTCTTCACTGGTGACGCTCGGCGCGAAACCCCAGCCTTTGAGCACGTCAGCGAGATTCTTGCCGCTGATCCGTCCTTTGTACCAACTGCTGGAGCTGCCGGGTATGCCCTCCCAGCCGCCACTGCCCTGCAACAAAATACCTTTGAGGCCCAGGTCCAGAGTATTGAGCGCAATACCTTTGGCAGTCGGACGGACTTTCAGATACCAGGCGCCGACGAGGTCCTTCCCCTGGAACAGCTGATTGATGGTGATGTCCAGCGCCGGGATCTTGGTCGGATCCACCGAGGCCAGTGGATCCGGTGAGTTTTCGTCGGCGAGGACCGTCGGGTCGGGTGCCGGCAACCGCACGGTTTGCAGATTGATCGCAATCGGCGCGCCTTTCGCATCAGGGATGCTCGCGCTGCCCTTGACCTGCTGACTGTCGAGTTGCAAGGCCCACGCAGCCGGTTTGCGGTTCAACTGCACCGAGGCCTGATCGAGCGTCGTGCCGACACCGCTGAGCTTGCCAACCTTGAAGTCTGCACTGCTGAGCAACTGCTTGGCACTGCCGCCCGGATCCTGGCCAGCGTACTTGTCCGCCAGATCCTTCCATGGCCCGACATCCAGTTCCGACAGCACGCCGCGCACTCGCAGCCCTTTGGCACCGGGCAGCACGGCACTGCCGCCGCCCAGGAACAACTCGCCACGACCGTCGGCAAAATTGCCGGGCGGCGCCGCAAACGTGAAGTCTGCCAGCGCACCATAATTGACCCAGTAGCGGCGTTCCGGCCCTTGCAGGGTCATGCGGAACGTGGTGTCGCGGCCAGCATCGGCAGTCATGCCAAACGGCGCCGGCAAGTCGATCGCCACGCCTTTGAGGCTGGAATTGACCGAGAGCTGGCTGTCAGGACCATCCAGGCTCAGTTGCAGTTGATACGGGATCAGGCCGGACACCGGCAATGGCTGGGTGACGCTCAACCAGTCAGTGAGCTTCTTGACCTCGACCTGACCGGAGGCCGTCACACGAGTCTTGAGATTGCCCGCGCTGCCATCGGCAAAAATCTGCGCGGTGACCGGTTTATCGAAGGCACGCGCAGTGATGTTCTGACCGCTCAAGCCCTTGGCGCTGTCGAAGCGGAAATCACCCTTGAGCTGCGTCAGCTCCAGGGAAGGCTCGGCCAGCTTCAACCGCGCCTTGGCGGTCTTGAAGTCGACAAGAATCTTCGGCTGCTCGCCTTTGACCAGTGGAATATCCAGCTTCAGCTTGCCTTGCAGATCGCCCTCGCCTTCCCATCCGGCAAAGGTTTCAGCCGTGCCGATTGGCGCTTCCTGGAGAATCTTCAGGCCATCACCCAACCCGCCGGAAAACCCGCCGTCGAGGAACAGGTGAACGCTTTGCCCTTCCGGCGCATGGGGAATATTGACGTAAATGTCGCGAACCTGCGTGTCGAGCAATTGGCCCTTACTGGCCAGAACTCGCACGCCACTGTCTTCCACGAACACATCACCGGTGACCTTGCTGACATGCGGCCAACCCGGCTGAAAGGCCAGTTCGGCATCGTGCACCTTGAAGAACAGGCTGATGCTGCGCGCGGTGTCGGCGGCGCCGTGGTTCAGCGAGCCCTGATACTGGAAGAAGCCCTGGTCCACCGCGCCTTTGAGAATCGCCGTGCGCAACCATTCGTCCAGCGCCGGGCTGAGCATGGTCGGCAGGTACTTGGCGGTGTAGCGACCGTCGCCGTCCACCAGGCCGACCCGCAGGTCCATGTAGTCTTCCTGGGTGTGGTCGAAATGCAGGCGGATCAGGAAGTCACCGGCAATCTTGCCCTCCTCCCCCAGCACCTTCAGGTACGGCGCGATCAGGGTGAAGCTTTCCTTGTCGAGCTTCCAGGTCAGCCGGGCGTTGGCCTGAATGTATTGCCACGGCTTGGCGAAAATCGGATCCAGGTGCAGGACAAAATCCTTGCTGTCCATCCGCAGTTCGCCCTGACCGAGGTCACCGCTAATGCTGCCGCTGACATTTCGTGCTGCCGGAGCGCCGTGATACGCGTCGAAGCCGACCTGATCGAGGTTGGCAGCAAAGCTGAACCTGCTGTCATCGGTGGCATTGGGACGCAGATCGATCAGCACGTTGCGCAGCCCACCGGTCACCTTGAGTCGCTCGACCGCGGTGGCAACGCCTTCGGGCAGCGGCCCCAAGGCGTTAATCAGTGGCGTGAGCGGAGTGAGGTCGAGGCGGTCGGCCTGCAAGTGCCAAAGTTCTTCAGCCTTGTCGGTGGCGACGGTTTGTCGAAGTTGCAAGCGCGACTCCCAGCGGGTCTCGCCGAAGTTCATGGCCAGAGAATCAAGGGTCACCAGCATGCCTTCGGTGCTGCGCTGAAAATAACCGTTGAGCGCCAAATTGTTGATCTGGATCGGCTTGCGTTCGCCGAAGGCGCCCTTGAGTTGCGGCGCGTTCAAACGAATTGCGCCGCTTTGCAGCGCGCCCTTGCCCCAGTTCACCCAGAGCTCGCCACCGGCCTTGAACTCGGAGAAGTTCCATTGTCGAGTCAGGCGCTCGGGCAGCCATTTCGACCAGTCGCTTTGCGGCAGGCTCAGGTAGGCCTCGGCCTCGCCGTCCTTCCACTGGCTGGCGCGAATCCGCGTGTGCACACTCATGGCCACCGGTTGACCATCTGGCAGATTAAGACGGACATCGAGGCGCTGGCGGGAGACGCCGGTTTTCAGATTCAGGCCAACGTAGGTCAGGGTCAGCGGCGAGTGGTCCACAGGTTGCAACGTCACCTGACTGTCGATTACCGATAGCTGCTGGACCATTTGCAGGCGGTTGAGCAGTTGCTCCGGATCAAGCGGCTGGTCCTGTTGCACGGGCAACCCTTCCAGCGCCCACTGACCGTCCGCGCCTTCCTTGAGGCTGATCTTCAGGCCGTTGAGTTCCAGGTGGGCAATGCGCACTTCGCGAGCCAACAGGCTTTCCCAAAGGTCTGGCACCGCTCGCACCTGATCCAGGTGCAGGGCGTTGGCGCCCTCGCCGACCGTCACATCGTGCGCCAGCAAAATCGGCGCGAAGCCGCTCCAGTTACCTTCCAGCTTGCCGATCTGCAGCGGCATGCCCAAGGCGGCGCTGGCTTTGGTTTCGACGTCGGCGCGGTATTCGGCCACCAGAGGCGTCAGCTCCCGGCCGAGGCTGACGTACAACGCCATCAACACCAGGACCAACGCGCACAGGCCAAGACCCCAGCGGGTCAGTGCGGCCAAAATGCGTGTCAGACGTTCCATGTCAGTTGGCTCCCATGGCAAAAATACTGCAAAAAGCTGAGGCCAGCCGTTCTAGTAAGGGTGAAACACAGCGATTCAGAGCAGCACCACGTCGTATTGTTCCTGGGAATACATGGTTTCCACCTGGAAGCGAATGGTGCGTCCGATAAATCCTTCAAGCTCAGCGACATTACCCGACTCTTCATCAAGCAAACGGTCGACGACTTTCTGGTTCGCCAATACACGATAGCCTTCCGCTTGATAGGCACGCGCCTCGCGGAGGATTTCGCGGAAAATTTCATAGCAGACCGTTTCCGGCGTCTTGAGCTTGCCGCGGCCCTGACAGCTGCTGCACGGTTCGCACAACACTTGTTCGAGGCTTTCACGGGTGCGCTTGCGCGTCATCTGCACCAGGCCCAACTCGGTAATGCCGATGATGTTGGTCTTGGCGTGATCGCGCTCGAGCTGCTTCTCGAGGGTCCGCAGCACCTGGCGCTGGTGCTCTTCGTCTTCCATGTCGATGAAGTCGATGATGATGATCCCGCCCAGATTGCGCAGGCGCAGCTGGCGGGCAATGGCGGTCGCGGCTTCGAGGTTGGTCTTGAAGATGGTTTCTTCGAGGTTGCGATGGCCGACGAACGCCCCGGTGTTGACGTCGATGGTGCTCATGGCTTCGGCCGGGTCGACCACCAGATAACCGCCAGACTTGAGCGGCACTTTGCGCTCGAGGGCTTTCTGGATTTCGTCTTCGACGCCGTACAGGTCGAAAATCGGCCGCTCGCCCGGATAATGCTCAAGACGATCGGCGATTTCCGGCATCAGTTCGGCGACGAACTGCGTGGTTTTCTGAAAGGTTTCCCGAGAGTCGATGCGGATCTTCTCGATCTTCGGGCTCACCAGGTCTCGCAGCGTACGCAACGCCAGGCCGAGGTCCTCGTAGATCACACTCGGCGCACCGATGGTTTTGATCTGCTCGTTGATCTGATCCCAGAGACGGCGCAGGTAGCGGATGTCCATGAGGATTTCATCGGCACCGGCCCCTTCGGCGGCGGTACGCAGGATAAAACCGCCCGCCTCCTTGATGCCTTCTTTGGCCACGCAATCGGTGACGACTTGCTTGAGGCGTTCGCGCTCGGCTTCGTCTTCGATCTTCAGCGAAATGCCGACGTGGGCCGTGCGCGGCATGTACACCAGATAACGCGACGGAATCGACAGCTGAGTGGTCAGGCGTGCGCCTTTGGAGCCGATCGGGTCCTTGGTGACCTGGACGACCAGACTCTGGCCTTCGTGAACCAGCGAGCTGATGCTCTCCACCGCCGGGCCTTCGCGCAAGGATATTTCCGAGGCGTGAATGAACGCCGCGCGGTCCAGGCCGATATCGACGAAGGCGGCTTGCATGCCCGGCAATACCCGCACGACCTTGCCTTTATAGATGTTGCCGACGATCCCGCGCTTTTGCGTGCGCTCGACATGGACCTCTTGCAGGACACCGTTTTCGACCACTGCCACGCGCGATTCCATCGGCGTGATGTTGATCAGAATCTCTTCACTCATGGCAGGGTCTCGTCCAGGCATGTTCACGATAATGGCCGCATCTTGTCAGTACGACGCTCAGCGCGCGTTAAGGGTTTGCCAACAGGGTATGCCGAAATGGCCGAGCAGCTCAGCGGTTTCGCACAGCGGCAGTCCAACCACTGCCGAGTAACTGCCATTGAGCCCGGCGACAAACACCGCGCCCAGTCCTTGAATGCCATAGCCACCGGCCTTGTCCCGGGGTTCGCCACTGGCCCAGTAGGCCGCCGCTTCATCGTGAGCGATGTTGCGAAAGCGCACCAGACTGCGTACGACCCGGGACTCACAACGCTCACCGTCGAGCACCGCAATGGCGGTCAACACTTCGTGTTCCTGACCGGCCAACATCATAAGCATGGCGCACGCATCGGCTTCGTCCACCGGTTTGCCGAGAATTTTCCCGTTGAGCACCACGGCGGTGTCGGCGCCCAGCACGCAAAAATCGGCGTCGGACACGACCGCGCCGCGCCCGGCCTCGGCTTTGCCGCGCGCCAGGCGCTCGACATAGTCCGACGGGGATTCTTGAGTTAAAGGGGTTTCATCGATGTCCGCGCTGATGGCGGAGAACGGCACGCCGATCTGCGTGAGCAGTTCACGCCGACGCGGCGAGCCTGAGGCGAGGTAAAGCACTTTCATCTAGACATCTCCCTGTCGAGGTACTGGCAGATGCCTGACCGAATTAATTGATCTTGTAGCGCCGACGCAAACCGCGCAAACCGTAGCTGATCCACGGCCAGAGTAATGCACTGACCAGTGCTGGCAAGACCAGCGCCAGTGTGGGCTGTCGATTGCCGGTCAAAGCGCTGAGCCATAGTTGAACAAGCTGCGCGAGGCCGAAGATGACCAGGATCACCAGGCTCTGTTGCCACATCGGGAACATGCGCAGGCGCTGTTGCAGCGACAGCACCAGGAAGGTGATCAGGGTCAGGATCAACGCGTTCTGGCCCAGCAACGTGCCGTACAGCACGTCTTCGGCCAGGCCCAGGCACCACGCGGTGACCATGCCGACCTTCTGCGGCAAGTACAACGCCCAGAAGGCCAGCAGCAAGGCCAGCCAGAGCGGACGGAGGATTTCCATGAATTGCGGCAGCGGTGAAACGCTGAGCAGCATACCAATGGCAAACGTCAGCCAGATCATCCAGTCATTTCGGGATGCGGTTGCACCGACCATTATTCTCGTCCCCCTGTGGAAGCCGGCGCGGAGACAGGCGGTTTGGTGGCAGGCTTCACCGCGGCCGGTTGAGTGGCCGGCGGTTTGGTTGCGGCAGGTTGCGATGCGGGGGGCTTGGCGGCCGCAGGTTTGGCCGGGGGTGCCGCCGGTGCTGGTGCTGCCGGTGCTGGTGCTGCCGGTGTTGCGGCGGGCGTAGCAGCAGGCGCGGGCACCACCACGGTCGCCGGCACAGGTTTAGGCACGGTCGCCGGAATGATCGGCCCACCGCCGTGCTGGTCCAGTGCTTCTTGCGCCTGGGCCGCGTCGTTGGCGCGCTCTTCGGCTGTTCGACCGTCGGTGAACACCAGCAGCAGGTAACGGCTGCGGTTCAACGCCGCGGTCGGCACGGCACGCACGATGGCAAACGGCTGGCCGGAATCGTGGATCACTTCCTTGACCGTCGCAACCGGGTAACCCGCAGGGAATCGCTGACCGAGACCGGAACTGACCAGCAGATCGCCTTCCTTGATATCAGCCGTGTCCGCGACGTGACGCAGTTCCAGGCGCTCCGGGTTGCCGGTGCCGCTGGCAATCGCCCGCAGACCGTTGCGGTTCACCTGCACCGGAATGCTGTGGGTAGTGTCGGTCAGCAACAGCACACGGGAGGTGTAAGGCATCAATTCGACCACCTGGCCCATCAGGCCGCGGGCATCGAGCACCGGCTGACCGAGGACCACACCGTCACGCTCACCTTTATTGATGATGATGCGATGGGTGAAGGGGTTGGGGTCCATGCCGATCAACTCGGCCACTTCGACCTTCTCGTTGACCAGCGCAGAGGAATTGAGCAACTCGCGCAGCCGAACGTTCTGCTCGGTGAGGGCGGCAAGCTTTTGCATGCGACCCTGCAACAGCAGGTTTTCGGTCTTGAGTTTTTCGTTTTCGGCGACGAGCTCGGTACGGCTGCCGAACTGGCTGGCCACCCCCTGCCATAACCGCTGCGGCAGGTCCGTGATCCAGTAAGACTGCATCAGTACCAGCGACATTTGGCTACGCACTGGCTTGAGCAGTGTGAAGCGGGCATCGACCACCATCAGCGCAACCGATAGCACGACCAGCACCAACAAGCGCACGCCCAGTGAAGGCCCTTTGGTGAAAAGCGGTTTAATAAGCCGCTCCTCCCAGGCAAATGTTTTGTTTATTCATACGGCAGACCGGCCTGGATACAGACTGACAGAAGGTAAACGCAAACAGGCAGCACTGCAAAGTGCCGCCTGCGCGCTCAACAGCATAGATGCATCGGGCGAGATCACTCGCTCGACAGCAGGTCCATGGTGTGTTTATCCATCATTTCCAATGCACGGCCACCGCCGCGAGCAACGCAGGTCAGCGGGTCTTCGGCAACGATCACCGGCAGACCTGTTTCCTGGGCCAGCAACTTGTCGAGGTCACGCAACAAGGCGCCACCGCCGGTCAGTACCAGGCCACGCTCGGCGATGTCGGAAGCCAGTTCCGGAGGCGATTGCTCCAGCGCACTTTTCACAGCCTGAACGATGGTGGCCAGGGACTCTTGCAGAGCTTCCAGCACTTCGTTGGAGTTCAGGGTGAAGGCACGTGGAACGCCTTCGGCCAGGTTACGGCCACGAACGTCGACTTCACGCACTTCGCCGCCCGGGTAGGCCGTACCGATTTCCTGCTTGATGCGCTCGGCGGTGGATTCGCCGATCAGGCTGCCGTAGTTGCGACGCACATAGGTGATAATCGCTTCGTCGAAGCGGTCGCCGCCAACACGAACGGATTCGGCGTACACCACACCGTTCAGGGAGATCAGCGCGATTTCAGTGGTACCGCCACCGATATCGACGACCATCGAACCGCGTGCTTCTTCAACCGGCAGGCCGGCACCGATCGCGGCAGCCATCGGCTCTTCGATCAGGAATACTTCACGTGCACCGGCACCAAGGGCCGATTCACGGATGGCACGACGCTCAACCTGGGTGGATTTGCACGGAACGCAGATCAGCACACGCGGGCTTGGCTGCAGGAAGCTGTTTTCGTGAACCTTGTTGATAAAGTATTGCAGCATCTTTTCGCAGACGCTGAAGTCGGCAATCACGCCGTCCTTCATCGGACGAATGGCAGCAATGTTGCCCGGCGTACGGCCAAGCATACGCTTCGCCTCGGTGCCGACAGCAACGACACTTTTCTGGTTACCGTGTGTCCGAATAGCCACAACCGATGGCTCATTCAGGACGATACCGCGCTCGCGCACGTAAATAAGGGTGTTGGCAGTGCCCAGGTCAATGGAAAGATCGCTGGAAAACATGCCACGCAGTTTCTTGAACATGGGAAAGGGACCCTAGGCAACGCGTGGGTAAAAAAGTGCGGCAAACTCTAACAACGACAGGGATTTTGGGCAAGGCGCCAATATGTTAAATTGGCCGCTTTTCTGTGCACCAACCCCCACAATCGCGGCCTTATGACCGTAGAAATGCGGTAGTGTTCCGACAATCTAACACACGGACGCCGTCCGTTCTGTTTTCCACTGGAGATTCCCATGGCGCTTGAACGCTCCGACGTGGAAAAAATCGCTCATCTGGCCTGCCTTGGCCTCAATGATGCCGATCTTCCACACATTACTTCAGCCCTGAACAGCATTCTCGGGCTGGTCGACGAAATGCAGGCGGTCAATACCGACGGTATCGAGCCGCTCGCCCACCCACTGGAAGCCAGCCAGCGCCTGCGTGCAGACGTCGTGACCGAGACCAATCATCGCGAGGCCTACCAGTCCATCGCACCAGCGGTCGAAAACGGCCTGTACCTGGTTCCGAAAGTCATCGACTAAAGGGAAAGAGCCTGCAATGCATCAATTGACTCTGGCCGAGATCGCCCGCGGACTCGCCGATAAAAAGTTTTCTTCCGAAGAGCTGACCAAAACCCTGCTGGCGCGTATCGCCCAGCTCGATCCGCAGCTCAACAGCTTCATCAGCCTCACCGAAGACCTGGCGCTCCAGCAGGCGAAAGCCGCTGACGCACGCCGCGCCAAAGGTGAGAGCGGCGCCCTGCTCGGCGCGCCGATCGCCCACAAAGACCTGTTCTGCACCCTGGGCATCCGCACCAGCTGTGGCTCGAAGATGCTCGACAACTTCAAAGCCCCGTACGACGCCACGGTCGTCGCCAAACTGGCGGCTGCCGGCGCAGTGACCCTGGGCAAGACCAACATGGACGAGTTCGCCATGGGGTCGGCCAACGAGTCGAGCTACTACGGCCCGGTGAAAAACCCGTGGAACCTGGAATACGTTCCGGGCGGTTCGTCCGGCGGTTCGGCTGCAGCCGTTGCCGCTCGTCTGTTGCCGGCAGCCACCGGCACCGACACCGGCGGCTCGATCCGCCAGCCTGCCGCACTGACCAACCTGACCGGCCTGAAACCGACGTACGGTCGTGTTTCGCGCTGGGGCATGATTGCCTACGCGTCCAGCCTCGATCAGGGCGGCCCTCTGGCTCGCACCGCCGAAGACTGCGCGATCCTGCTGCAAGGCATGGCCGGTTTCGACCCGCAAGATTCCACCAGCATCGACGAGCCAGTGCCGGATTACAGCGCCAGCCTCAACGGCTCGCTGCAAGGCCTGCGCATCGGCGTGCCTAAGGAATACTTTGGCGCCGGCCTCGACCCGCGCATTGCCGATCTGATCCACAACAGCATCAAGGAGCTGGAAAAGCTCGGTGCCGTGATCAAGGAAATCAGCCTGCCGAACATGCAGCACGCGATCCCGGCGTACTACGTGATCGCCCCGGCGGAAGCGTCTTCCAACCTGTCGCGTTTCGACGGCGTGCGCTTTGGCCATCGCTGCGAGAACCCGAAAGACCTGATCGATCTGTACAAGCGTTCCCGTGGCGAAGGTTTCGGCCCGGAAGTGCAGCGCCGGATCATGGTCGGTGCCTACGCGCTGTCGGCCGGTTACTACGACGCCTACTACTTGAAGGCGCAGAAGATCCGTCGCTTGATCAAGAACGACTTCATGGCAGCCTTTAATGAGGTCGACATCATTCTCGGCCCAACCACGCCGAACCCGGCCTGGAAGCTCGGTGCCAAAAACAGCGACCCGGTGGCTGCGTACCTGGAAGACGTCTACACCATCACCGCCAACCTCGCGGGCCTGCCGGGCTTGTCCATGCCTGCCGGTTTCGTCGATGGCCTGCCGGTCGGCGTGCAATTGCTCGCCCCGTATTTCCAGGAAGGTCGCCTGTTGAACGTTGCCCATCAGTATCAATTGAACACTGACTGGCACACCCGCACCCCAACCGGCTTCTGAGGAGAAACACATGCAATGGGAAGTCGTGATCGGGCTGGAGATTCATACCCAGCTCACCACCCGGTCGAAAATCTTTTCCGGTAGCTCCACCACGTTCGGTTCCGAGCCGAACACCCAGGCCAGCCTCGTTGACCTCGGCATGCCTGGCGTACTGCCGGTGCTGAACCAGGAAGCCGTGCGCATGGCCGTGATGTTCGGCCTGGCGATCGATGCCGAGATCGGCCAGCACAACGTGTTCGCCCGTAAAAACTATTTCTACCCGGATCTGCCGAAGGGCTACCAGATCAGCCAGATGGAATTGCCGATCGTCGGCAAGGGCCACCTGGACATCGCCATGGAAGACGGCACGATCAAACGTGTCGGTGTCACCCGTGCGCACCTGGAAGAAGACGCCGGTAAAAGCCTGCACGAAGAGTTCAACGGCGCCACCGGCATCGACCTGAACCGTGCCGGCACGCCGCTGCTGGAAATCGTCTCCGAGCCGGACATGCGCAGCGCCAAGGAAGCCGTGGCCTACGTCAAGACCATCCACGCGCTGGTACGTTACCTGGGCATCTGCGACGGAAACATGGCCGAAGGCTCGCTGCGTTGTGACTGCAACGTGTCGATCCGCCCGAAAGGCCAGGTTGAATTCGGCACGCGCTGCGAGATCAAGAACGTCAACTCGTTCCGCTTCATCGAGAAGGCGATCAACAGCGAAGTGCGTCGTCAGATCGAGCTGATCGAAGACGGCGGCAAAGTGATCCAGCAGACCCGCCTGTACGATCCGAACAAGGACGAAACCCGTCCGATGCGCAGCAAAGAGGAAGCCAACGACTACCGTTACTTCCCCGACCCGGACCTGCTGCCGGTGGTCATCGAAGACTCGTTCCTCGACGAAGTACGCGCCACGCTGCCGGAATTGCCACCACAGAAACGCGAGCGCTTCCAGGCGCAGTTCGGCCTGTCGGTGTATGACGCCAGCGTCCTGGCCACCAGCCGCGAGCAAGCCGATTACTTCGAGAAAGTCGTGAGCATCAGCGGCGACGCCAAGCTGGCGGCCAACTGGGTGATGGTTGAACTGGGCAGCCTGCTGAACAAGCAAGGCGTTGAAATCGACCAGTCGCCGGTCTCGGCCGAGCAACTGGGCGGCATGCTGCTGCGCATCAAGGACAACACCATCTCCGGCAAGATCGCCAAGGTGGTGTTTGAAGCGATGGCCAACGGCGAAGGCAGCGCGGACGAGATCATCGACAAGCGCGGCCTCAAGCAAGTGACCGACAGCGGCGCGATCTCGGCGGTGCTGGACGAAATGCTCGCGGCCAACGCCGAGCAGGTCGAGCAATACCGCGCGGCAGACGAAGCCAAACGCGGCAAGATGTTCGGCTTCTTCGTCGGCCAGGCCATGAAAGCCTCCAAAGGCAAGGCCAACCCGCAACAGGTCAACGAACTGCTGAAAAGCAAGCTCGAAGGCTGATGAGCATGGAGCCAGATGTAAAGCCTGGCTCCGATCCCTGTGGGAGCGAGCCTGCTCGCGATGACGGCAGCACATCCAACATTGATGTGTCAGACAGCCCGCCAT
>NZ_JASCOM010000339.1:0-5371 GCF_029959925.1 Pseudomonas sp. PS02303 | reverse complement strand
CGCGATAGCGGTGTGTCAGATAACACTGATGTCGATTGACACACCGCCATCGCGAGCAGGCTCACTCCTACACTGGAATTGTGGTGTTCACAAAACCGGGTTCGGGCATCAGGCCTTCTGGTTTTCCTGTAGCTGACCTTGAGGCGTGCGGCTCGAGCCGTCCTGTGCGAGGAAGGCATGAGCGCCCTGCTCGGCCACCGGCGTCAGCTGGAAGCAGGTCGCACTGCCACAGCTTTTCTGTTCAACAGCGGCATTGGCATGGGCAGCCGCGCCGGCTGCGGAGAAAGCAACAGCGGTCAAAAAGCGGGTGACGTTGTTCATGGTGTTCTTCCTGTTTCAAAGGGGGTTGGCAATCGGTCCGCGAAGGACTCAGTTGTCCGCGTTGCAGCCGTCAGCAAATTTGCGGTAATCCAGCACCTGGGTTTTGTGCTGGGAATCGAGGTAGGTCAGCTGGGCATTCACAACCCCGCAGGAAGGCGCGGCGTCTTCTTTCAACGACACCACTTTCTTGATGTCCAGGTGGGTGCCGTAGGTGTAGGTTTTGGCGCTGACATCGGCGGCTTCGGCGCGGGCCGACAAGGTGCAGATGTTCAGGGCGGCAAACAGGCAAGCGGCGTAGATGGCTTTGGTGTTCATGGCGGTTTCCTCAAGGCTTCAATGGGTAGGTCGTTCGATTGAGCAGAGGCGGTGTGGGTTGCCTCGATGGAACCCATTAGAAGCTCGCGAGGTATCTCGTCTGTGTCGAAAACAGCCGCGTGTAAATCGGTACGTATCAAAGCCGGCCCCTGATACAGAGCGATACAAAACCCCTGGAAAACCGCATTTTTGCCTTTGCATGTATCCGTCGCTACGCCAGATACACTGCAATACAAAGGGCTGCGGGCGAGCGGGCCAAGGCCCGATAGACTGCGCAACATCCCCCATTGATAGAGGCTTGGCCCCCATGGAACACGTCGATCACATTCTCATCGTGGACGATGACCGCGAGATCCGGGAACTGGTAGGCAACTACCTCAAGAAGAACGGCCTGCGCACCACGGTCGTCGCCGATGGACGCCAGATGCGCAGCTTCCTTGAGTCCACGCCGGTGGACCTGATCGTGCTCGACATCATGATGCCGGGCGACGACGGCCTGATGCTCTGCCGCGAGTTGCGCGCCGGCAAACACAAGGCCACGCCGGTGCTGATGCTCACTGCCCGCAACGACGAAACCGACCGCATCATCGGCCTGGAAATGGGCGCCGACGATTACCTGGTCAAGCCGTTCGCCGCCCGTGAACTGCTCGCGCGAATCAACGCCGTACTGCGCCGCACGCGGATGCTGCCGCCAAACCTGGTGGTCACCGAAAGCGGTCGCCTGCTGGCGTTCGGGCGCTGGCGCCTGGACACCTCGGCCCGGCACCTGCTGGACGAAGACGGCACCATGGTCGCGCTCAGCGGTGCGGAATACCGATTGCTGCGGGTGTTCCTCGATCACCCGCAGCGGGTGCTCAATCGCGACCAGTTGCTCAATCTGACCCAGGGCCGCGACGCCGATCTGTTTGACCGTTCCATCGATTTGCTGGTCAGCCGCTTGCGCCAGCGCTTGCTGGACGATGCCCGCGAACCGGCCTACATCAAAACCGTGCGCAGTGAGGGCTACGTCTTTTCCCTGCCGGTGGAAGTGCTCGGTGCGCCGTCATGAACCTCACCCTTCGTTGGCCCCGCACCCTGGCCTCGCGCCTCTCGCTGATCTTTCTGATTGGCCTGATCCTGGCGCAGGCGCTGTCCTTTGGCGCGCAGTATTACGAGCGTTACGAAAGCGCAAAAAACACCATGCTTGGCAATCTGGAAACCGACGTCTCGACCTCCATCGCCATTCTTGACCGCTTGCCAGCCGAAGAACGCATGGGTTGGCTGCAACAACTGAACCGCCGCAACTACCGTTATTTGCTCGACGAGGGTTCGCCGGGCGTGGCCATGAGCGACACGCCCATCGCGATGACATCGATCAAGGACGCCATCGGCAAGGATTACCCGATGACCGTGACGGACATTCCCGGCGAACAGAAACACTTTCAGGTGCACCTGAAACTCGCGGACGGCAGCCCGGTGACCATCGACGTCAGGCCATCAATGGTGCCGTTGTCGCCGTGGTTGCCCATCGTTCTGCTGGGCCAGTTGGCGCTGATGATCCTCTGCACCTGGCTGGCGGTGAGAATCGCCATCCGCCCCCTCACCCGCCTTGCCGAGGCCGTGGACAACCTTGATCCCAACACCCACGCGGTGCACCTGGACGAAAAAGGCCCGACCGAAGTCGCACACGCCGCCATCGCCTTCAATTCGATGCAGGCACGCATCGCCGCGTACTTGAAAGAGCGCATGCAACTGCTGGCGGCGATTTCCCACGACCTGCAAACCCCGATCACCCGCATGAAACTGCGCGCCGAATTCATGGACGACTGCAGCGAAAAAGACAAACTGTGGAGCGATCTCAGTGAGATGGAGCACCTGGTGCGCGAAGGCGTGGCCTATGCCCGCAGCGTTCACGGCGCCACCGAAGAAAGCCGCCGCACCGACCTCGATTCATTCCTCGACAGTCTGGTGTTTGACTACCAGGACGTGGGCAAAGACGTGACATTGGGTGGCAAAAGTGGCGCGGTGATCGACACCCGGCCCCATGCCTTGCGGCGGGTACTGGTAAACCTGACGGATAACGCTCTGAAGTTCGCCGGCGCCGCCGAGCTGTGGGTGGAAGCGAAAAACGGCGGCCTCTCGGTGAAGATCATGGATCGCGGACCGGGCATTGCCGAAGAGGAACTGGCCCACGTGATGGAGCCGTTTTATCGGGTAGAGAATTCGCGCAATCGCAGCACCGGCGGCACGGGGTTGGGGCTGGCGATCGCGCAGCAATTGGCTTTGGCGCTCGGGGGATCGTTGACGTTGAGCAATCGTGAGGGCGGCGGGTTGTGTGCGGAGTTGAAGTTACCGCTTCGACCTGGCAGTCAGTAAACAGACACAAAGGCCAAGGAAAGCCTTTATATTGTCGGACACCGTCGTGCAGCAGCCGACGGCGATGCCCTGATAGCAACCGACACCTATATGGATATTGGCAAAATGGATGACAACCGAAGGCCCATCAAGACGCGCTCTGCGGGCTGGGCGAAATACATCACCGACCTTCTGGTGAAACGAGACATCTCCCCCAATCAGATCTCCGTCGCCAGCATCGCCTTCGCGCTCGCCGGGGCGGTGGCACTGAATCTCGATAACGGGCTCATCGGCTCGATCCTCTGCGCCGTCGGCATTCAATTGCGCCTGCTGTGCAACCTCTTCGACGGCATGGTGGCGATCGAGGGCGGCAAGAAATCCGACATCGGCAGCCTCTACAACGAATTCCCCGACCGCATTGCCGACAGCCTGCTGATCGTCGCGCTGGGGTATGCCATCGGCTACGCCGATCTCGGCTGGTTCGCGGCGCTGGCCGCGGCACTGACGGCGTATGTCAGGGTGTTTGGCGGCTCGATTGGCCTGAAGCAGAGTTTCATCGGCCCGATGGCCAAGCAGCATCGAATGGCCGTGATGACCGTGGCCCTTCTGTTGAATGCCGTCGAAGCCAGCGTTTATGGCACTCACTACGTGCTGTTGATCGCGCTGGTCGTCATCGCTGTCGGTTCAGCCGCGACCTGCGTCACGCGCACGCTGGCCATCTCGCGCCAGCTCAAGGGGAATGCTCATGTGGATCAGTAACGCGCTGATTTCTGTTCTTCGCTTCCTGATCGGCGTCACCGCCCGATGGGAAAGCCCGCCGGACCTGACACGCCAGCGCATCTATTTCGCCAATCACTCCAGCCACATGGACACCCTGGCAATCATCGCGGCGCTGCCCCCGGAAGCCCGGGTGAACGTGAAACCGGTCGCCGCTGCGGATTACTGGGGAAAGAACAAATTTCTGTCGTACATCTCGCAAAAAGGCCTGAACGCAGTGCTGATCGAGCGTAACCCGGCGCCCGGCGTTAACGTGCTGGAGCCGATTTTCGACGTGGTGCGGGCCGGCCATTCGATCATCATCTTTCCGGAAGGCACCCGAGGCAGCCAGGCATTGCCCGGGCCGTTCAAATCAGGGCTGTACCGTTTGGCCGAGACATTCCCCGAGGTGGATCTGGTGCCCATCTACCTGGAAAACCTGCATCGCTCCATGCCGAAAGGCAAACACGTCCCGCTGCCCATTATCTGCACGATCCGTATTGGCGACCCGCTGCCACGGATCAGTGGCGAGGAAAAACAGGTGTTTCTGGATCGGGCACGTGAAGCGATTGTGAGGTTGTCGGAATGAATCTTGACGAAAAGTTCTTGTGGTTCTTCGGCGCCATTGCCGTCCTGTTAGCAATCGCTTCGGTCATCGGCCGGATTCTGGCGAAGCGCGCCAAAACAGAAAGCTCGATGTCGACCATCGAGAACCTCAACCAGCGGGTGAATGCCTGGTGGGGCATGGTCATCATCTTCTTCGTGTCCTACCTGCTGGGCGGGAACGCGACGGTTATTCTGTTCGGCTTCATTTCGCTGTTCGCGCTCCGGGAGTTCATTACCCTGACGCCGACCCGGCTGGGCGACCATAACGCGCTGTTTTCGGCGTTCTTCATTCTGATCCCGCTGCAATACGTGCTGATCGGCACGCACTGGTATTCGCTGTTCACCCTGTTGATTCCGGTGTACGCGTTCCTGCTGTTGCCGGCGATTGCGGTGCTGAGCCAGGACACCGACGCTTTTCTGGAACGGGCGGCCAAGATTCAGTGGGGGGTGATGATTTGCGTCTACTGCATCAGCCACGCGCCGGCCCTGTTGCTGCTGGACCTGGAAGGTTTCAAGGGGCAGAACGCGCTGCTGCTGTTCTATCTCGTGTTCGTCGTGCAACTGAGTGACGTGTTGCAGTACGTGTTCGGCAAACTATTGGGCAAGCACAAAGTTGCGCCGCTGGTGAGTCCGTCGAAAACGGTGGAAGGCTTGGTCGGTGGCGGTCTGTCGGCCACGTTGATTGGCGGGTGCATGTTCTGGATGACCCCGTTCAGTTTCTGGCAGTCGCTGCTGATGTCGCTGGTGATCGTGGTGATGGGTTTTCTCGGTGGGCTGGTCATGTCCGCCATCAAGCGCAGCCTGAGCGCCAAGGATTGGGGGACCATGATCAAAGGGCATGGCGGCATGCTGGATCGGATGGATTCGATCTGTTTCGCGGCGCCGATCTTCTTTCACCTGACGCGGTATTTCTTTTCCGCCCCATAAAATAGCCCCCCCCTGTCAGTGATCGTTCCCACGCTCTGCGTGGGAATGCAGCCCGGGACGCTCCGCGTCCCTGAAGCGGACGCGGAGCGACCGGTGAGGCATTCCCACGCAG
>NZ_JASCOM010000338.1:0-5393 GCF_029959925.1 Pseudomonas sp. PS02303 | reverse complement strand
GTCTAACGCTGACCTGTAGGAGCGAGGCTTACCCGCGAAGGCGTCGTCACATTCAGCAATGATGGGACTGTCAGATCGCTTTCGCGGGCAAGCCTCGCTCCTACAAGGGAGTGCGCAGGCAAAAAAAGACCCCGCTCAGCCAAGCTGAGCGGGGTCTTTTTGTTTGTGTTGCTTAGTGACGCTTGCGATTGCTGATCAACGTACCCACACCGGTATCGGTGAAGATCTCAAGCAGAATCGCATTCGGCACCCGGCCATCAATGATCAGCGAGCTGCCCACGCCGCCCTGAACCGCTTCCAGCGCGCAACGGATCTTCGGCAGCATGCCGCCGTAGATCGTGCCGTCGGCGATGAGCTCGTCGACTTGCTGGGTGGTCAGGCCGGTGAGGACCGTGCCCGACTTGTCCATCAAGCCGGCGATGTTGGTCAGCAGCATCAGCTTTTCAGCCTTCAGTGCTTCGGCGACTTTGCCGGCCACCAAGTCAGCGTTGATGTTGTACGACTCGCCGTTGGCACCGACGCCGATTGGCGCGATGACCGGGATGAAATCACCTTTGACCAGCAGGTTCAGCAAGTCGGTGTTGATCCCGACCACTTCGCCTACCTGGCCGATGTCGATGATTTCCGGCTGGGTCATCTCCGGCGTCTGGCGGGTCACGGTGAGCTTCTTCGCACGAATCAGCTCGGCGTCTTTACCGGTCAGGCCGATGGCGCTGCCGCCATGACGGTTGATCAGGTTGACGATGTCCTTGTTGACCTGGCCGCCGAGGACCATTTCCACCACGTCCATGGTCTGCGCGTCAGTCACGCGCATGCCATCGATGAAGTGGCTCTCGATCGACAGGCGCTTGAGCAGGTCGCCGATTTGCGGGCCGCCGCCGTGAACCACCACCGGGTTGATACCGACGGCTTTCATCAACACGATGTCGCGGGCGAAGCCGGTTTTCAGCTCCTCGCTTTCCATCGCGTTGCCGCCGTATTTGATCACCAGCGTCTTGCCGACATAGCGGCGAATGTAAGGCAACGCTTCGGACAGGACCTTGGCGGTGTTGGCGGCGGCTTCGCGTTCGAGGGTCATTCAGGGCTCCGGGTGCTTCAGAAGATCAAAACGGTAATTGGAGATCAGGTGCTACACGCTTCAGCTGGACTTTGAACACGTCCTTGATGCGCTGCAATTCAGCCTCGTCATCGGCCTCGAAGCGCAGCACCAGCACCGGTGTGGTGTTGGACGCGCGCACCAGGCCCCAGCCTTTGGCGTAGTCGACTCGCACGCCGTCAATGGTGGTCAGGTCGGCGCCTTCGCCCCACTTCGCGTCGTGCAATGCATCAATGATGCTGAATTTGCTCTCTTCGGTCACATGGATATTGATTTCCGGCGTAGAAATATCGTTCGGGAAGGTCGCAAACAGCTCTTCCGCGGTGGATTTTTCCTTGCTGAGGATCTCCAGCAGACGCGCGGCGCTGTAAATGCCGTCGTCAAAACCGAACCAGCGCTCCTTGAAGAAGATATGCCCGCTCATCTCGCCGGCCAACAGGGCGCCGGTTTGTTTCATTTTCTTTTTGATCAACGAGTGACCGGTCTTCCACATGAGCGGACGGCCGCCGTATTCCTTGATCAGCGGTGTCAGGCGGCGGGTGCATTTGACGTCGAAGATGATCTCCGCGTCCGCGTTGCGCGCCAGTACGTCGCGGGCGAACAGCATCAGCAGGCGGTCCGGGTAGACGATACTGCCGGTGTTGGTCACCACACCGACGCGGTCGCCATCGCCGTCGAAAGCCAGGCCGATATCGGCGTTGGTTTCCTTGACCTTGGCGATCAGGTCGACGAGGTTTTCAGGCTTGCCCGGGTCCGGATGGTGGTTCGGGAAGTTACCGTCAACCTCGCAGAACAGCGGGATGACTTCGCAGTTCAACGCTTCGATCAATTGCGGGGCGATCACGCCGGCCGCGCCATTGCCGCAGTCGACCACGACTTTCAGGCGACGAGCCAGTTTGATGTCCTGGACGATTTCGGTGTTGTAGCGGTCGAGGATCTCGACCTGGGTGACGCTGCCCTTGCCGCTGCTCAAGTTGTTGGTCTTGAGGCGGTCGTGCAGGGCCTGGATCTGTTCGTTGGCCAGGGTGTCGCCCGCGATCACGATCTTGAACCCGTTGTAGTTCGACGGGTTGTGGCTGCCGGTGAGCATGACGCCGGATTTGCCGGCCAGTACGTTGGCGGCGTAGTACAGCGCCGGGGTTGGCACCAGGCCCACGTCGCTGACGTGGCAACCGCTGTCGGCCAGGCCCTTGATCAATTGTTCGACCAGTTCCGGGCCGGACAGGCGGCCGTCGCGGCCAACGGAAACGTTCGGTTCGTCCTGGGCCAGGCTCTGGGCACCGATGGCGCGGCCGAGCCAGTAAGCGGTCTCAGCGTTCAGGAATTCCGGGACCGTGCCGCGAATGTCGTAGGCGCGGAAGATGCTGTCCGGGAACTTGGGTGCGACTGTGGCTGGGGTGCTCATCTGTGGGAATGCTCCATCTCGAAAGTGACTGGACCTGTCCGCGAAAATCTCGTCGGCGGGCTCAAACTGAAGGGTATGACGGCGTTTTCCACTGAGAGTTCGTGGTGCGAAAAGGCCATGCCACCTGCGTTTGCGGGGTAATGATCGGTCAATGCCTTGATTTTGGGCGGTAAACCTTCCAGATGAACGTTGTGCGAATTTTGGCGAGGAGGCTTGCTTGCGCTTGGGTGCGCGGCACTCACAAAATCTTGGGGCCGCTTCGCAGCCCAGCGGGAGCAAGCTCCCTCGCCACAGGATGCTTTATCGGATCAATGGCTGCCGGAATGCCCGAAACCACCGGCACCACGCTCGGTTTCAACAAACTCTTCGACCATCTCGAAGTGCGCTTGAACCACCGGCACCAGAACCAGTTGAGCCAGGCGCTCACCGACCGCCATGTTGAAGTCGGTCTGGCCACGGTTCCAGCACGAAACCATCAGCGGGCCCTGGTAATCGGAGTCGATCAAACCGACCAGATTGCCCAGCACGATGCCATGTTTATGGCCCAGGCCGGAGCGCGGCAAAATCAGCGCGGCCAAACCCGGATCGCCAATGTAGACGGACAGGCCGGTCGGGATCAGCAGGGTTTCGCCCGGCTTGATGACGGTGTCTTTTTCCAGCATGGCGCGCAGGTCGAGGCCGGCGGAGCCAGGTGTGGCGTACTGCGGCAGCGGGAATTCGGTACCGATGCGGGGGTCGAGGATCTTGGCTTGCAAAGCGTGCATGTAAATTAAACCTGGTTCAGACGTTCGGCGATAAAAGTGATCAGCTGGCGAGCAATTTTGCTCTTGCTGGTCTGGGCGAAAAGTGTGGCGTGCAGTTCTCGATCGATCACGCTGCAGGCGTTTTCTTCGCTGTTGAAGCCAATGCTCGGGTTGGCGACGTCGTTGGCGACGATCAGATCGAGGTTCTTGTCTTTCAACTTGCGGGCAGCGTAATCGAGCAGGTGTTCGGTTTCGGCAGCGAAGCCGACACTGAACGGACGGTCGGGGCGGGTGGCGATGGTGGCCAGGATGTCCGGGTTGCGCACCATCTGTAGCAACAAGCCGTCGCCGTTCGTAGGGTCTTTCTTGAGTTTCTGTGGGGCGACGACTTCAGGACGGTAGTCCGCGACCGCTGCCGAGGCGATAAACAGGTCGCAAGGGATCGCGGCTTCGCAGGCGGCGAGCATGTCGCGAGCGCTGACCACGTCGATGCGGGTGACACGATCCGGAGTCGGCAGGTGCACCGGGCCGGTGATCAGCGTGACGCGGGCGCCGGCTTCCACCGCGGCTTCGGCCAGGGCAAAGCCCATTTTTCCGGAGCTGTGGTTGGTGATGTAGCGCACCGGATCGATGTTTTCCTGAGTCGGGCCGGCGGTGATCAGCACGTGTTTGCCGGTCAATGCCTGGCGCTTGAAGCAGTCCGCCGCGCATTGGGCGAGTTCGACGGCTTCGAGCATGCGGCCCAGGCCGACGTCGCCGCACGCCTGGCTACCGGAGGCCGGCCCGAAGGCTTTGATGTCGCGGCTTTCGAGGGTTTGCAGGTTGGCCTGGGTTGCCGGGTCGCGCCACATGGCCTGGTTCATCGCCGGGGCGATGGCGACCACCGCATCGGTGGCCAGCACCAGCGTGGTCAGCAGATCGTCGGCAATGCCTTGGGCCAGACGGGCAATCAGGTCCGCCGTAGCAGGGGCGATCAGCACCATATCGGCCCACTTGGCCAGCTCGATGTGGCCCATGGCAGCTTCTGCCGCGGGGTCCAGCAAGTCGAGATGAACCGGGTGCCCGGACAAGGCCTGCATGGTCAGCGGAGTGATGAACTCGCTGCCGCCACGGGTCATGACCACGCGCACTTCGGCACCCTGGTCGATCAGGCGGCGAACCAGGTCGGCGCTCTTGTAGGCAGCAATACCGCCGCCGACGCCCAGAACGATGCGTTTCCGATACAGCCGCTGCATAGGTCTGCCTTTTATTTCGTTGATGACAGCATGGCGAGACCCCCTCCCCAGGGATGAAATCGCCAGCAAAAAAGATGGGCTACGATATCACAGCGACCGCTATGGAACAGCGGCGCCCACAGACAGGGAAGGTGCTATGAGTATTCGTGATTGGCCGGCGGCGGAGCGGCCGCGGGAGAAGTTACTGGAGCAGGGATCGGCGAGTCTCTCGGACGCAGAGCTGCTGGCGATTTTTTTACGGACCGGTGTGTCCGGCAAAAGCGCGGTGGATTTGGCGCGACACCTGTTGCAGCAATTTGGCAGCCTGCGCACTTTGCTCGAGGCCGACCTTCGGACCTTCAGTGGTGAGCTCGGCCTTGGGCCGGCAAAGTTTGCGCAGTTGCAGGCGGTGCTGGAAATGGCCCGCCGGCATCTGGCAGAGCGGTTACGACGTGATTCAGTGATGGAAAGCCCCCTGGCGGTGCGCGACTACCTCAAGTCGATGCTGCGCCACGAGCCGCATGAGGTCTTCGGTAGCCTGTTCCTGGATTCAAAACACCGGGTGCTGGCGTTTGAGGTGCTGTTTCGCGGCTCCATCGACAACACCAGCGTGTACCCGCGACAGGTGGTCAAGCGCGCATTGGCTCATAACGCCGCCGCGTTGATCCTTTGCCACAACCATCCGTCGGGCAATTCCGATCCCAGCCAGGCCGACCGCACGCTGACCAAACGCTTGCAAGAGGCGCTGGAATTGATTGATGTGCGAGTGCTTGACCATTTCATCATTGGTGACGGCGAGCCGCTTTCAATGGCCGAGTATGGGTGGATGTAGGGCTTGGGGACGGGCTTCTGTGGCGAGGGAGCTTGCTCCCGCTTGAGTGCGCAGCGCTCACAGGATCTTCAGGGCCGCTGCGCAGCCCGGCGGGAGCAAGCTC
>NZ_JASCOM010000337.1:0-5444 GCF_029959925.1 Pseudomonas sp. PS02303 | reverse complement strand
CTCCCACACTGGATCTCCGGCGCGACACAGATCCAGTGTAGGAGCGAGCCTGCTCGCGATGGGGCCAGAAAAACCGACACATCACTGTCGGTTGATCTCCCTCATTGGATCTCCGGCGCGACACAGATCCAGTGTAGGAGCGAGCCTGCTCGCGATGGGGTCAGAAAACCAACCCATCACTGTCGGTTGATCTCCCACATTGGATCTCCGGCGCGACACAAATCCAGTGTGGGAGCGAGCCTGCTCGCGATGGGGCCAGAAAAACCGACACATCACTGTCGGTTGATCTCCCTCATTGGATCTCCGGCGCGACACAAATCCAGTGTAGGAGCGAGCCTGCTCGCGATGGGGCCAGAAAACCAACCCATCACTGTCGGTTGATCTCCCTCATTGGATCTCCGGCGCGACACAGATCCAGTGTGGGAGCGAGCCTGCTCGCGATGGGGCCAGAAAACCAACCCATCACTGTCGGTTGATCTCCCTCATTGGATTTCCGGTGCGACACAGATCCAGTGTGGGAGCGAGCCTGCTCGCGATGGGGCCAGAAAACCAACACATCACGGTCGGTTGATCTCCCTCATTGGATCTCCGGCGCTACACCGATCCAGTGTAGGAGCGAGCCTGCTCGCGATGGGGCCAGATCAACCGACACATCACTGTCGGTTGATCTCCCACATTGGATCTCCGGCGCGACACAAATCCAGTGTGGGAGCGAGCCTGCTCGCGATGGGGTCAGAAAAACCAACACATCACGGTCGGTTGATCTCCCTCATTGGATCTCCGGCGCGACACAGATCCAGTGTAGGAGCGAGCCTGCTCGCGATGGGGCCAGAAAAAACAACACATCACGGTCGGTTGATCTCCCTCATTGGATCTCCGGCGCGACACAAATCCAGTGTAGGAGCGAGCCTGCTCGCGATGGGGCCAGAAAATTCAACACATCACTGTCGGTTGATCTGCCGCTCGCGCAGGTACTCAAGAACCGCGCCCTTCTCCCCGGCAAACTCAATCCGCGCGCCCTTCTTCTCCCGCTGAAAGGCATACATCGGATCGTAATACTCACGCAGCAACCCTTCGATCCAGCCCCGGTGCAAATCCACCGCCCCGCTGTTCGCCTGCTCCGCCAACGCGTCTTCCATCAAGATCAACATCCGCCGGTGCCGTTCACCGCCCAGGCGCTTCTGCACATTGTTCAAGCTTTCCAGCAGACGCTCGGAAAACAGCGCAAAGCCTTCATCGCCATGCACGCTGATGAACTCGGCACACAAGTCCACGACGTAATCGCGCAAGATCCGTTCGACCCGCCCTTCCTGGCTGTCCTCCAGCCAGACCATCGGGTACTGCTGCATGCCCTGAAACAGCGGCAAGGGCAACGCGCAGCTGCCAATCGCCCGGCTTTCGTCTTCCAGCACAAACTGCTCGATGCCATGAGCGCGTTTCTTCAGCACGTCTACCGCCAGGCGGTTTTCAAAGTCGATATTGGACGGTTGGACGGTGGCGCGTTTGCCGAAGCTGGAACCGCGATGATTGGCGTGGCCTTCGAGGTCCAGGCCGTTGCGTAGCTGCGTGAGCACCTCGGTCTTGCCGGTGCCGGTCATGCCGCCCAGCAATACGAAATCGCACTGGGCAACGGCCTGATCGACCGTGTCCAGCAAGAAGCTGCGCATGGCCTTGTAGCCGCCACCGACGCGCGGATAGTCGATGCCGGCCTCGTCCTTGAGCCACTGCTGGACAATCTGCGAACGCAAGCCGCCGCGAAAACAATACAAATAGCCCTCGGGGTGCGCCCGGGCAAAATCGGCCCAGGCCTGGATGCGTTCGGCCTTGATCTCGCCGGACACCAGTTGATGCCCCAGGGTGATCGCCGCTTGCTGGCCGTGTTGCTTGTAGCAGGTGCCGATCCGCTGCCGCTCGTGGTCGTTCATCAGCGGCAGATTGACCACCCCGGGGAACGCGCCCTTGTGGAATTCGATCGGCGCGCGGGCATCCAGCATCGGCCGGTCGTTGAGAAAGATGTCGCGGTAGTCGGTGAAGTCGATTGACATCAAAACACCTCGACCGCGTGGCTCTGTCGCTCGACCAGCTCACCGATTGGCTCAAGGGCCAGGCCCAATTCGCTGGCCACTTTGAGGAATTGCTCGTTGCCTTCGGGCGTGACCGCCACCAGCAGGCCGCCGCTGGTCTGCGGATCGCACAGCACCCGCTTATGCAATTCCTGCACGCGCCCGACCTTGCTCGCGTAACTGTCGAAATTACGCAGGGTGCCGCCCGGCACGCAGCCCTGGTCGAGGTAATACTCGACACCCGGCAGACGCGGTACACGGTTGTATTCGATGCGTGCGGTGACGTTGCTGCCGTCGGCCATTTCCACCAGATGCCCCAACAAGCCGAAACCGGTGACGTCGGTCATCGCCGTCACGCCGTCGAGCTTGCCGAAACGGCTGCCGGGTTTGTTCAGGGTGCACATCCAGTCGCGAGCCAGGCCAATGTCGGCCGTGCGCAGCTTGCCCTTCTTCTCGGCGGTGGTGAGGATGCCGATGCCCAGCGGTTTGGTGAGGTAAAGCAGACAGCCGGCGGTGGCGGTGTCGTTGCGCTTCATGTGGCGCTTTTCAACCAGCCCGGTCACCGCCAGGCCGAAGATCGGCTCCGGGGCGTCGATGGAATGCCCACCGGCCAACGGAATGCCCGCCTCGTCACACACCGAACGTCCACCGCGAATCACCTCCCGGGCAATCTCCGGCGCCAATACATTCACCGGCCAGCCAAGGATCGCAATCGCCATCAGCGGATCACCGCCCATGGCGTAGATATCGCTGATGGCGTTGGTGGCGGCAATGCGGCCGAAATCGAACGGGTCGTCGACGATCGGCATAAAGAAGTCGGTGGTCGAGACCACGCCGCGTTCTTCGTCGATCGCGTACACCGCCGCGTCATCGCGCGAGGCGTTGCCGACCCAAAGCCTGGGGTCGAGGTTCTGCGCGCCACTGCCGGCCAGAATCACCTCAAGCACTTGCGGCGAAATTTTGCAGCCACAGCCGGCGCCGTGGCTGTATTGGGTCAGACGAATCGGCTCGCTCATGGGAATACCTCGTGAAGACAATGGGGGCGAGTCTACCACTGGCGGTCAATCCAAGGCGCAACACCACCAGCCTTGTAGCAGCTACAGAAGTGTCAGTTCGCGTAACTGACCAACCCGACAATAAAAACCCTTATTTCGTCGATTTTTCATGGAATTGAAATAATTGGCATCTGTTATGCAAACGTTTGCGAGTCGCTGATATAGACGTTTTCGCGACATAACCGCGCAAGCCCGAAGAATCGGGCTTTTGATCCGCACGAAAAGGGACTTTTAATGCACCGCACGTCCAGCCGCGTGACTTGCTCGCGCACTCTTGCTGTTTCCTTGCTGTTGGCCAGCGTTACAGGACTACTCAGCAGCACCGTTTTGGCGCAATCCGCGCCCACCGAAGAATCCGCCCAGGGCGAAACCCTGAGTCCCGAAGCCAGCCCGCCGAAAAAAGGCGTTTACCTGTCGGACTGGTTCAACCAGGACCTGACCGTCATCGGCAGCAAAGACATCAGTTTCGGCCCGCAACCGGCCGACGATATTTACCTGGAGTACGAGTACTTCGGGCGCAAAGGGCCGTTCGAGTTGTATGGCTACATCGACATCCCGAAGATCTTCGACATCGGCAACAGTCATGACAAAGGCGTGTGGGACCACGGTTCGCCGGTGTTCATGGAGCACGAACCGCGCATTTCCATCGACCACCTTGCCGGCCGCAGCCTGGCCATCGGGCCGTTCAAAGAATGGTACGTGGCGTTCGACTGGATCTACGACCACGGCAGCAACAGCGCCAACCGCGCCAATACGCTTTACAGCGGCCTGGGCACCGACATCGACACCCACTCGCGAGTCAACTTGTCGGCGAACTTCTACGGGCGTTATCAGTGGGAAAACTACGGCGCCAGCAACGAGTATTCGTGGGACGGCTACCGTGCCCAGCTCAAATACATCGTGCCGATCAGCAGCTTCAGCAACGGCGCGTCACTGACGTACATCGGCTTCACCAACTTCGATTTCGGCTCCGACCTGCACAAGGACAACCCGGCCCGCACCGCCAACGCCACCGTCACCACCAACGTCTTGCTGTACTCGTTCACACACTTGCGCTTCACCCTGGTCGGCCGTTACTTCCACAACGGCGGCAACTGGGAGGATGGCAGCGAGTTGAATTTCGGCGACGGCGACTTCCGCGCTCGCTCCAATGGCTGGGGTTACTACGCCGGCATCGGTTATCAGTTCTGAGGCTTGATTGAACCTGGAGGTTTTATGAATGCAATGACGCGTATGTCCCTGGCCTGTGCCGCCCTGCTCTCTTCCACTGCCTGGGCAAGCGAAGCACCGATCCAGCCGAAAGTGATGCTGATCACCATGTTCGCCCCCGAGGCGCAAAACTGGATCGATCGGCTGGAGCTCAATCAGGAAGTTCGAGTGCCGGGCCTGTCCGCCGAGTACCCGACCATTCGCTGCAACACGCAGCAGGTGTGCCTGATGGTCACCGGCATGGGCCAGACCAACGCCGCAGCTTCGACACTGGCCCTGGCCCTGTCGCCGAAATTCGACCTGCGTAAAAGCTACTTCCTGATCGCCGGCATTGCCGGCATCAGCCCGAAACACGGGACCATTGGCACCACCGCTTGGGCCCATTACCTGGTGGAGTTCGGCACCCAGTGGGAACTGGATTCGCGAGACGCGCCGAAAGACTGGCCAACCGGATACATCGGCATCAACACCCAAGGCCCGAACCAAAAACCGCCGCTGGACTACAAGACCGAAGTGTTCGAGCTCAATCCGAAGTTGCAGGCCAAGGCATTCGCCCTGACGCACAACGTCAAGTTGAGCGAGAGCAAGGAATCGGCGGCATGGCGCCTGAAATACCCGTCGGCCCCGGCCAATCAGCCACCGACGGTGACGAAGTGCGACACGCTGGCCGGCAACACCTGGTTTTCCGGGACGCGCTTGAGTGAGCGTGCCGAGGTCTGGACCAAGCTGTTGACCGACGACAAAGGCGAGTACTGCACGACGCAACAGGAAGATAACTCCACCTACGAAGCGCTGCTGCGGGCCAGTCGCGAGGGCCTGGTAGACGTGCAACGCCTGGCGGTGGTGCGCGCGGGCTCCGACTTTGATCGACCGGCCCCGGGCCAGAGCGAGGTGGACAACCTGCTCAAGTATGCGGATCAGGGCGGGTTTGTGCCGGCACTGGAGAACCTGTACCGGACGGGGAATCCGTTGGTGCTGGAGATCTTGAACAATTGGTCGGCGTGGGAGAATGGTGTTCCCGAGGCTTGATCTGACAATGCAAAACCCTGTGGGAGCGAGCCTGCTCGCGATGACGGTGTATCAGGCAACACAAATGTCGACTGACACTCCGTCATCG
>NZ_JASCOM010000336.1:0-5533 GCF_029959925.1 Pseudomonas sp. PS02303 | reverse complement strand
AGCGAGGCTTGCCCGCGAGAACGGTGGTTCAGTCAACATGATTGCTGTCTGAACCACCGCATTCGCGGGCAAGCCCCGCTCCTGCAGGGATTGGGACCAGCCTTTAGGTTGCGAAGCATGCACTATCCCGGTGCGCAACGGGAGTTCGGTTTACTTCAGGCTGCCCGACAGGAATTGCTGCAAGCGTTCAGACTGTGGATTGACCAGCACTTCACGCGGGTTGCCGCTTTCTTCAACGATACCTTTGTGCAGGAACACCAGCTGATTCGACACTTCACGGGCGAAGCCCATTTCGTGCGTCACCACGACCATGGTCCGGCCTTCCAGCGCCAGGGCCTGCATCACTTTCAGTACGTCGCCGACCAGTTCCGGGTCGAGGGCCGAGGTCGGTTCGTCGAACAGCATCACCTCAGGCTCCATCGCCAGCGCACGGGCAATCGCCACGCGCTGCTGCTCGCCGCCGGACATGTGGCCCGGGTAAGCGTCTTTACGATGGGCCACGCCGACCTTGTTCAGGTAGTGCTCGGCTTTTTCGCGGGCCTCGGCCTTGGACATGCCCAGCACGTGAACCGGCGCTTCCATGATGTTTTCCAGCGCGGTCATGTGCGACCACAGGTTGAAATGCTGGAACACCATCGACAGGCGCGAGCGCATGCGTTGCAGCTGTTTCGGGTCAGCCGCTTTCAGCGCGCCGTCCTTGTTCGCCACCAGTTTCAGCTCTTCGTTGTTGAGCAGAATCTTGCCCGCGTGCGGCTGCTCGAGCAGGTTGATGCAGCGCAGAAAAGTACTTTTGCCAGAGCCACTGGAGCCGATGATGCTGATCACATCACCAGCCGCCGCTTTCAGGGACACGCCCTTGAGCACTTCGTGACTGCCATAGCGTTTATGCAGGTCTTGGACTTCAAGTTTGTACATGCGGTCGGTTCTCACAAAAACAGTCAGTCAGTCGTTGAGCAAGCGCCCGTGACGCAGCGCTTCGCGCCCCGCCACCTTGGCCAGCCAGAAACCGGGTTGGGCATAACGCAGCCGTTCAATGGCAAACAGCACCCCGGACGTACCAGCACACACCGTGCTGACCCGATCCGATAACGGATCGATCACTTCGAAAATCTCGTCGCCGGCTTCGATCCACTCACCGGGTTTACGCAAAAAGCTGATCACACCCGGGTGCGGCGCGAACAGCAACTCGGTGCCCTCGAACGGCATGCCTTCGCACGCCTCTTGCGCAGGCTTGGGCCATTCGCCGCTGATCAAGCCTTGCTCGGCGAGGAACGCCAGAATGCCTTCGGCATAAGCCTCGGCGTCCGCGCGACCGGTATCAGCCTGACCACCCAGTTCGATGGTCGTCGCCAGACAGGCCAGCGGAATCTGCGCATCCGGGAACTGACGCGACAAACGCAGCCACGGCAGCGAGCACGCCTCGTCAAAGGAACTGCCGCCGGAATCTTCCGCCAGCAGTCCCACTTTCACATTCAGGTGCGCGGCCAGCGAACGCCATTGCGGCCAGTGTTGCGGCAAGGCGTACATGTGCAGCGCCGCTTCGGCATCGCAATGCAAATCCAGCACGACATCAGCGGTGCACGCGTGGCTGAGCAAGATGCGCTGCATGCCTTGCAGCTGGCTTGCGGCCGGCGGCAATGCAGCCAGCGCATCGCTCATGGCTTGGCGGATCAAGCGGATATTGGCGTGTGGATCATCACCCAGGTGCCCGTCCAGCTCAGCGGCCACTGGCGCGCTCAGCTCGACGAAATCCCGGTTGAAATTCTTGCCGCTGCCCGCTTCGAAACGACCTTGATGGCTGCCTTGCAACAGTTGACCGAGGCCCAGTGGATTGGCCACCGGCACCAGCTCGATCACGCCGTTGAGCAGGCCTTGGGCTTCGAGTTCGGCCAGGCGCTTTTTCAGCTCCCAGGCCGTGCGCATTCCCGGCAGTTCATCGGCGTGGAGGCTGGCCTGGATGTAGGCCTTGCGCTCGCCACTGCCGAAGCGGAACACCGAGATCTGGCGCTCGCTGCCCAGGTGGTTCCACGGCAATACGTGATCGATGCGTTCCATATCAGTGCTTCCGCGGGGCCAGATAGCCCAGCCAGCGGCGCTCGGCCAGTTTGAACAGCTTCACCAGAATGAAGGTCAGGCACAGATAGAACACGCCGGCCGTGATGTACGCTTCGAACGGCAAGTAGTACTGAGCGTTGACCGTGCGCGCGGCACCGGTGATGTCGATCAGGGTCACGATGGACGCCAGACTGGTGGTCTGCAGCATCATGATCACTTCGTTGCTGTACTGCGGCAGCGCCCGGCGCAGAGCCGATGGCAGCAGGATGCGCTTGTACATTTTGTAGCGCGACATGCCCATGGCCTTGGCCGCTTCGATCTCGCCGTTCGGCGTGGCGCGCAGGCTGCCGGCGATGATTTCAGCGGTGTAGGCGCTGGTGTTGATCGCAAAGGCCAGGCACGCACAGAACGTTGCACTGGACAGCCACGGCCACAAGAAGCTTTCACGTACCGCTTCGAACTGCGCCAGACCGTAGTAGATCAAGAACAGCTGCACCAGCATCGGCGTGCCGCGGATCACGTAGGTGTAGAGCCAGGCCGTCATGTTGACGACGGCGTTCTTGGAAACGCGCATCAAGCCCAGCGGCAACGCACACAGCAGGCCGAAAAACAGCGACAGCGCGAGCAATTTGAGGGTGGTCACCAGGCCGCCGAAGTACAGCGGCAAGGCCTCCCAAATGACGTTGTAGTCGAAGATCATAGATCAGCCGCCCTTACGCCTACCGAGTAGCGCTTCTCAAGGTGACGCAATGCCAGCAACGAGACACTGGTAATCACCAGGTACATCGCCGCCACTGCGAGGAAGAAGGTGAAAGGCTCGCGGGTGGCGTCTGCCGCCTGCTTGGCCTTGAACATCATGTCTTGCAGACCCACCACCGAAATCAGCGCGGTGGCCTTGGTCAGTACCAGCCAGTTGTTGGTGAAGCCCGGAATGGCCAGACGGATCATCTGCGGCACCAAAACCCGGAAGAACACCTGGAAACTGCTCATGCCGTAGGCCATGCCGGCTTCTGCCTGACCTTTGGGGATCGCCATGAAGGCGCCGCGGAAGGTTTCCGACAGGTACGCACCGAAGATGAAGCCCAAGGTGCCGATACCGGCGGCCAGCGGGTTCAGGTCGATGTAGTCGTCAAAGCCGAGCATCGGCGCCACGCGGTTGAGCAGGTCCTGACCACCGTAGAAAATCAGCAGGATCAGTACCAGATCGGGAATACCGCGGATCACCGTGGAATACAGGTCGCCCAGCCAGGCCAGCCAGCGAACCGGCGACAGACGCAATGCCACGCCGATCAGGCCCAGAAAGATGGCCAGGACCATGGAGGACAAGGCGAGCTGAAGCGTCAGCCATGCGCCATCGAGGATGACAGCCCCGTAGCCTTTCAACATGATTCAGGTCCTCGAATGTTGGGATGAAAAAATGGCGCAAACCTCAGAGATCCTGTTGCTTGCGCCATTTCGGACTTGTCGCCGGGACGTGTTACTTGCCGTAGATGTCGAAGGCGAAGTATTTGTCCTGGATTTGCTTGTACTTGCCGTTCTCGCGAATGGCAGCGATCGCGGTGTTGATCTTGTCTTTCAGCGCGTCGCCCTTGCGAACCGCGATACCCACGCCGTCGCCGAAGTATTTGACGTCGGTGAAGGCCGGGCCAACGAAGGCGAAACCTTTGCCAGCGTCGGTTTTCAGGAAACCGTCATCGAGCAGCGTAGCGTCTGCCACGGTGCCGTCGAGGCGGCCAGCGGCGACGTCGAGATAGATTTCGTTCTGCGAACCGTAAGGCTTGATCTCGGCACCCAGCGGGGCCAGGACTTCGCGGGCGAAACGCTCGTGGATCGAACCACGTTGCACGCCGATGTTTTTGCCCTTGAGCTCAGTCAGGCCGTCGCTGACTTGAGTGCCGGCCTTCATGACCAGGCGCGCCGGGGTGTTGTAGTACTTGTTGGTGAAGTCCACGGATTTCTTGCGGTCTTCAGTGATCGACATGGACGACAGGATCGCGTCGATCTTGCGCACTTTGAGCGCCGGGATCAGACCGTCGAACTCTTGCTCGACCCAAGTGCACTTGACCTTCATCTCTTCGCACAGAGCGTTGCCGATGTCGTAGTCAAAACCAACAATGCTGCCGTCCGGTGCTTTGGAAGCAAACGGAGGGTAAGCCGCTTCGATACCGATTTTCAGAGGCTTTTCATCAGCGAAAGTCGGCAGGGACAGCACGGACAGTGCCAGGGCGCCAAGCAGCACGAGTTTCTTCATCTTGGGACTCCATCGGTAAAGGGCTAAAACGGCAGAGTGAGCGACAGCCCAATATGCGAATGAGTGGAACCGCAAAGCGGTGCTGCGTCGTAGGAACCGCGCGCTTTTTTCAACGCGAGCCACAACGAGCGAGTGATCGGCATTCTAACGACAGGCCCGAAGCCGATATTTCTTCAATGCGACAACTAATTACAGATGCACCGAGAAAGCCGCTTGAGCGCGTTGACAGCCCTGCAAATTCATGCAAGAGCAAAAGACAGTGAACCGATCACTGCTGCAAATTGCGGGCCTATTATTGGCAAACCCTTCTAATCCGGCAAGCGCAGCGTTGTGTCTTATTTTTTAGCCGGGCTGGAGAGGCCCGGGAGTGGGGGTTGGCGTTTCCCAATGCCCCGCATCGGAGCGCGCGGTTACACATTCAGTTACTTGAAGGGTGGAGGGTAACAGTGGGAAAGCGCCTACAAGTGAAGTCGATAATTATTGGGCGTTGTTTATTGAGTGCCTGACAGATCGCCATCGCTAGCAGGCTAGCTCCCACAGGGATCTCCAGGGGATTCGCAATTTGAAACGAGCGCAGTTCCCTCTGTGGGAGCTAGCCTGCTAGCGATGAGGCCCGACCGGCCAACACAAAAACCTCAGACAAAAAAAGCCCCATCCGGCACAACACCGGATGGGGCTTTTACTGACTCAGAGATGTCGGTTAAGCGACATTCATGATCTTGTGCTCATCAATCAAATGCTGCACCACACCCGGATCCGCCAGGGTGGAGATATCACCCAACCCATCGTATTCGGCGGTCGCAATCTTGCGCAGGATCCGGCGCATGATCTTGCCCGAACGGGTTTTCGGCAGCCCCGGTGCCCACTGGATCACGTCCGGCGAAGCAATCGGACCGATCTCTTTACGCACCCAGTTTTTCAATTCCAGACGCAGTTGCTCGCTCGGCTCTTCACCCGCGATCAACGTGACGTAGACATAAATGCCCTGCCCCTTGATGTCGTGCGGCACACCGACCACGGCCGCTTCGGCGACTTTCGGGTGGGCGACCATCGCGCTTTCGATCTCGGCAGTACCCATGCGGTGGCCGGACACGTTGAGTACGTCGTCCACACGCCCGGTGATCCAGTAGTAACCGTCTTCATCGCGACGTGCGCCGTCACCGGTGAAGTACATGCCACGGAAGGTCTTGAAGTAGGTGTCGACGAAGCGGTCATGGTCGCCGTACA
>NZ_JASCOM010000335.1:0-5565 GCF_029959925.1 Pseudomonas sp. PS02303 | reverse complement strand
AGCCTCGCGTCTACAGGTCATGCGCCACTTTTGCGGTACATACCGAACCTGTACGAGCGAGGCTTGCACGCGAAGAGGCCCTCAAGCAAAACCCGGATCAAAAGACACCCGCCCAGGCATTTCCTGTGCATCCCCAGCTTGTCAGTTCGCCCCTCCAACGCCACACTAGCGCTCATGAAGAACGTCAGCCCCAGCTACCTCAAGCATCACTTCCTGATCGCCATGCCTCACATGGCCGACCCGAACTTTGCGCACACCTTGACCTACATCGTCGAGCATACGGCCAATGGTGCCATGGGGCTGGTGGTCAACCGCCCGCAAGACCTGAATCTGGCCGATATCCTCGAGCAATTGCGCCCCGACATCGAACCGCCGGTGCTCTGCCAGCATGTGCCGATCTTCATCGGCGGCCCGGTGCAGACCGACCGTGGTTTTGTCCTGCACCCTTCGGGCAAGACCTTCCAGGCGACCGTTGATCTGGAAGGCGACCTTTCCTTGTCCACCTCCCAGGACGTGCTGTTCGCCATCGCCGACGGCGTCGGCCCGGCCAAAAGCGTCATTGCCCTCGGTTACGCTGGATGGGAAGCCGGACAGCTTGAAGCCGAACTGGCGCAGAACGCCTGGCTGACCTGTCCGTTTGACGCCGACATCCTGTTCAACACCAGCAGCGAACTGCGCCTGGATGCAGCGGCCAAGCACCTCGGGGTCAATCTCAGCCTGCTGACCAGCCAGGCGGGCCACGCCTGATGGCCCTGCGACTGATTCTGGGTTTTGACTACGGCACCAAACAGATCGGCGTTGCGGTCGGCCAGGTGATTACCGGTCAGGCCCGCGAGCTGTGCACCTTGAAGGCGCAAAACGGTATTCCCGACTGGAACCAGGTCGAAGCCCTCATTAAAGAGTGGAAGCCCGACGCCGTGGTCGTCGGCCTGCCCCTGAACATGGACGGCACGCCGAGCGACATGTGCCTGCGCGCGGAGAAATTCGCCCGCCGCCTCAATGGCCGCTACAACCTGCCCTTCTATACGCACGACGAACGCCTGACCACCTTCGAAGCCAAAGGCGAGCGGCGTGATCGCGGCGGGCAAAAAGGCAGTTACCGCGACAACCCGGTCGACGCCATCGCAGCCGCCCTGCTGTTGCAAGGCTGGCTCGACGAAAACACCGCACTGTTCGAATCCTGAAGCGCCGTCACAGCGTCTCTCTTAGCTAGAACCCGAGCCAAACCCCGCACGCACCGGCTCGGGCCCAAGAAGGAGCAACCATGAGCCTGCCCAATCCCGCCGAACTGATCAGCCAGATGGCGATCCGTCTCAAGGCACATCTGGAACACCGTGGCATCAGCGAACCGCGTTACATCGGCATTCGTACCGGCGGCGTCTGGGTCGCCCAGGCGTTGCTCGATGAACTGGGCAGTGATGCGCCCCTCGGCACCCTGGACGTGTCCTTCTACCGCGACGATTTCAGCCAGAACGGCCTGCACCCGCAAGTGCGCCCGTCCGCCCTGCCGTTCGAAATCGAAGGCCAGCACCTGGTGCTGATCGACGACGTGTTGATGAGCGGTCGAACCATCCGCGCCGCCATGAATGAACTGTTCGACTACGGCCGCCCGGCCAGCGTGACGCTGGTGTGCCTGCTGGACCTGGACGCCGGCGAGTTGCCGATCCGCCCGAACGTGGTCGGTGCGACGCTGACGCTTGCGGCCCACGAGCGGGTGAAGCTGTCCGGCCCGGAGCTCAAGCTCGAACTGCAAGACCTCGCCCTTTAATCCGCCCTATTGAGAGTCCCCCTCGCGATGACGCCTCTAGAAACCAAGCGCCCGCTGCAGCTCAATGATCAGGGCCAGCTGCGCCACTTCCTCTCGCTCGACGGTTTGCGCCGCGAGTTGCTGACGGAAATCCTCGACACCGCCGACTCGTTCCTCGAAGTCGGCGCCCGGGCGGTGAAGAAAGTCCCGTTGCTGCGCGGCAAGACCGTGTGCAACGTGTTCTTCGAGAACTCCACCCGCACCCGCACCACCTTCGAGCTGGCGGCCCAACGGCTATCGGCCGACGTCATCACGCTGAACGTGTCGACCTCGTCGGCGAGCAAGGGCGAAACCCTGCTCGACACCCTGCGCAACCTGGAAGCCATGGCCGCCGACATGTTCGTCGTGCGTCACGGTGATTCAGGTGCGGCGCACTTCATTGCCGAACATGTCTGCCCGCAAGTGGCGATCATCAACGGCGGCGACGGCCGTCATGCGCACCCGACCCAGGGCATGCTCGACATGCTGACGATCCGCCGGCACAAGGGCGGCTTTGAAAACCTCTCCGTGGCCATCGTCGGCGACATCCTGCACTCGCGGGTGGCGCGCTCGAACATGCTGGCGCTGAAAACCCTCGGCTGCCCGGACATCCGTGTGATCGCGCCGAAAACCCTGCTGCCGATCGGCATCGAGCAATACGGCGTGAAGGTGTACACCGACATGACCGAAGGCCTGAAAGACGTCGATGTGGTGATCATGCTGCGCCTGCAACGCGAACGCATGACCGGCGGCCTGCTACCGAGCGAGGGCGAGTTCTACCGCCTGTTCGGCCTGACCACCGCGCGCCTGGCCGGGGCCAAGCCGGACTGCATCGTCATGCACCCGGGGCCGATCAACCGTGGGGTGGAGATTGAGTCGGCGGTGGCCGACGGTCCGCACTCGGTGATCCTCAACCAGGTCACCTACGGCATCGCGATTCGTATGGCCGTTTTGTCCATGGCCATGAGCGGGCAGACTGCGCAACGTCAATTCGAGCAGGAGAACGCCCAGTGAAGCTCAGCATTCTCGGCGCACGTGTCATCGATCCGGCCACAGGCCTGGATCAAGTTACCGATATTCATATTGAAGCCTGCAAAGTCGTTGCCCTGGGCGCCGCACCCGCCGGTTTTGTGCCCGTCGACACCATTGACGCCAAAGGCCTGGTGGCCGCCCCTGGCCTGGTTGACCTGAACGTCGCCCTGCGCGAGCCGGGCTACAGCCGCAAAGGCTCGATCATCAGCGAAACCCGCGCCGCCGCGGCCGGTGGCGTGACCAGCCTGTGCTGCCCGCCGAAAACCAAACCGGTGCTCGATACTTCGGCCGTGGCCGAACTGATCCTCGACCGCGCCCGAGAGGCCGGGAACACCAAAGTCTTCCCGATCGGCGCCCTGAGCAAAGGCCTGGACGGCGAACAGCTGGCCGAACTGGTCGCCTTGCGCGATGCCGGCTGCGTGGCCTTCGGCAACGGTCTGGAGAGCTTCCGCAACACCCGCACGTTGTGCCGGGCGCTGGAATACGCGGCGACCTTCGACCTGACGGTGATTTTCAACTCTCAGGATCATGATCTGGCCGAAGGTGGTTTGGCCCACGAAGGCCCGACCGCCAGTTTCCTCGGCTTGCCGGGCATTCCGGAAACCGCCGAGACCGTCGCCCTGGCCCGGGACCTGCTGCTGGTCGAGCAAAGCGGCGTGCGTGCGCACTTCAGCCAGCTCACCAGCGCTCGCGGCGTGGCGCTGATCGCTCAGGCCCAGGCCCGTGGCCTGCCGGTGACCGCCGATGTGGCGTTGTATCAACTGATCCTGACCGACGAAGCGCTGATCGACTTCAGCAGCCTCTATCACGTCCAGCCGCCGCTGCGCACCCGCGCCGACCGCGATGGCTTGCGTGCAGCGGTGAAGTCGGGCGTGGTTTCGGCCATCTCCAGCCATCACCAGCCCCACGAACGGGATGCCAAACTGGCACCGTTTGGCGCGACCGAGCCGGGCATCAGCAGCGTTGAACTGCTGCTGCCGCTGGCGATGACGCTGGTGGAGGATGGGTTGCTGGATCTGCCAACGTTGTTGGCGCGCCTCAGCACCGGGCCTGCCGAGGCGTTGCGCTTGCCGGCGGGCAAGTTAGCCGTAGGCGGGCCGGCGGACATCGTGCTGTTTGATCCGGCGGCTTCGACCGTGGCCGGTGAGACCTGGCTGTCCAAGGGTGAGAACTGCCCGTTCATTGGGCATAGCCTGCCAGGCGTCGTGCGCTACACCCTGGTGGATGGACGGATCAGCCACCAGTCTTGAGACTGAGCTGTCCCAATCGCTAGCAGGGCTAGCTCCCACGCAGGATCTGTGAACAACACAAATCCCCTGTGGGAGCTAGCCTGCTGGCGATGGCTTACTGGAAAGTGCCGCGATTCTGCGCGTTACGCACGGACACCTGGTCATTCAGCGTCCAGAAGTCATACAGCACCCCCAGAAAGAACAACCCGCCCGTCACCAGGTACAGCAATCCGCTGATCCACTTCCCCTGATACATCCGGTGTACGCCGAAGACACCGAGAAACGTCAGCAGAATCCACGCCACGTTGTACTCGATAGGCCCGGCGGTAAAACGCAGGTCCGCTTCACGGTCCATGGCCGGGATCAGGAAGATGTCGATCAGCCAGCCAATACCCAGCAAACCGAAGGTGAAAAACCAGATCGTCCCGGTCACCGGCTTGCCGTAATAGAAGCGGTGAGCCCCGGTAAAACCAAAAATCCACAGCAGGTAGCCGATCACTTTGCTGTGTGTATCTTGCTGCTGGCCAGCCTGTTGATAGGTGTTCATGAAGGACCTCGATTCACACGATAGATAAATATTCTTGAATTCTTTGTGACTTTTTTACAGGTTGCCGACGTATGGCACATGCTACCTTCGGTTGCGTCAAAGCCTTATACCACCTGACTTCTGTCCGACAATTGCGTCCATTTGCCGCTTATTTGGTTCCGTTGACCACAAGTTGAATCGACCAACGGCCTCGGAAGGGCAAAAAAAGCTGTTATAAAGTTGCGCGCTAACCCATATGAGCCTTGCCTAATGCGTCCATTTTTCAAGACATGGCTAACCATTTGCCTTTTGATGCCACTGGCCGCCCACGCCACCAATCGTGAGCAACGTCTTCCAAACGTTAATGGTTACACCCCAAAATCCCATGTTTCTGCTCCTTCGAGCAAAAACAAGAAAACCGAAAAACGTGCTCCACAGCTGGCTAGTAAAAGCAGCCTTGTTCCGCCGATGGCGACCAAGGAAAGCAGCAATGTGCTGAGTCGCGCCGTCAACGTCCTCGGTACACCTTACCGTTGGGGCGGCAGCAGCCCAAGTAAAGGGTTCGATTGCAGCGGCCTGGTGAAATACGCGTTCAACGACGCCACGTTCGACCTGCCACGCACGTCCAATGCCATGGCCAGCGGTCATGGCGAGAAAGTCGATCGCAAGGATCTGAAGCCGGGCGACCTGATTTTCTTCAACATCAAGAGCCGTCGGGTCAATCACGTTGCCATCTACCTGGGCAACGACCGTTTTATCCACGCACCGCGCCGTGGCAAGTCGGTGACCATCGACACCTTGAAGAAACCGTACTGGGAAAGCCACTACGTGGTTGCCAAGCGGGTTCTGCCGAAAGAGAAGAACACACTTCAGGTTGTTCAGCGCTGATCTGCTGACGCCTTCGCGGCTTTTGTGGCGAGGGAGCTTGCTCCCGCTGGAGTGCGCAGCGCTCCCCGTTTTTAGGTCTGCTTCGCAGCCCAGCGGGAGCAAGC
>NZ_JASCOM010000334.1:0-5587 GCF_029959925.1 Pseudomonas sp. PS02303 | reverse complement strand
GTCAGGCCGGACGCGTAACTGGGAACCGATCGGCACCGTGTTGTTGAACCCGGATCGAGAGCAACAGAACGAGAAAATGGCGGCATAGTTAGACGGTTGACGCGACAACTACCTTGAAAAATGCCGATTGCTCTGTGACGGATTTGGGCCGGCCATTAGAATCGGGGGCATAGGCGGCCATATTTGCCTCTGGTAATCGAACTCCTAGGAAAAAAATGAAAACTTCCGCTCAGATGAATTTCACGAATGAAGACCGAATTCAGATTTCCCATCCTCTCCTTTACGCACTCATGACCTATGGTGACGGATCAGCTACCAAGGTACCCATTTCAAACTGGAACTCGTGGGGCTTGGGATCGCGTGGGATTCTGACCTGGTTGGTGATGGAGGCTCTGAATGTTAGGCGGCATCCTTGGCATCCTGACGCCTGCCAAGCTTCTGCACCCAAAGATGAGGAGGCTGCTGGGGCGCTGAAGATTCTTAAGGAACACCTCGATACGCCCCACAAGGTCGAAATCGCGCTAGGTGAAATCAGGCGTATCTACGATCACACGCAGTCGGTATTTAAGCGGCGTGGAATTCGGACAGTTCAGCTTCATCGCAGCCTTTATGACGGAGATGAAGGGGGGGGCGAGGAGGGGTATGCCACCACCATCTTGGATATGTCTAGAGCGGCAAAGCGTCTTAATTACGAGCACTTCGATCTCCCTTCCAATGTCCTTACTTCATGGTGCGAGGGAGCCGGTTATGCAAGCTATCCAGTGACCATACAGGTCGAACATCCTGTAGAAAACGTCCTTTGGAGCAGTGATGTGATCGCTTCAAAAGGGGAGAAGCCAACCAGTTCGGCGGTTGAAAGTGGTGAGTGGATAGTTCTCAACCGGTCGTTAAATGGCCTGTTGAGCGTTCCAGCTGATGGGGTCATTGTGCACCGCAACTCAAATCTCTGGAGGCCAAGTTACGACCTGGAGGAAAGGATCGATTCCTGCAAGGGTTTAACTTCTGAGGAGCGTGCTGAGAAGTATCTCGCTAAGCAGCGAGGAAAGTTGGCGCCTCTGAAGGGATATTCCATTCCGCATTACCGCCAGGGGTTACTGAATCTCCGTTGGAGGGATCGTCTTAAAATTGCGCTGCAGGTAATGAGAACGCGGTGATACGCCGGTTGCAAATGCACCTTGCTGCCGCACGATAGTAAGCGTCTTGGCAACACACCTAACTGATGCCATCGCTTGAGGCTATGGTGTCCACTTAAGTGGACACCATTTTCAGCATTCTAAGTGGGCATGCGTGTTGGCACTGAAACAGTAATGGCGCGGGTTGTCGTAATGTTCGGTGCGGCGAGTAGGCACTGTGCTCATCTGTTTGCCAATTCCCGCGCGACACGGCTCTGAAGCCGATTTGGATGCCGAGCAACTTCAAGCTCTCGTGCTGGGGTGGGTAGCCTTAGCAAAGAATCGGTGCTGGTAGCTCAATCACGATTTTTTATGCCCTGGCCTTGTGGCCAATCTGTTAGTCGCCGCTGAGAGTCTGCTCTGGCACAATCAGCGGCATGATTTCTTCGACCAACCTCGACCAGGTGCCCCCAGAACAGTTTCGCACCTTTGCCGAACGGGGCATGCAGTTGCTGTTCCCAGTCGATGCCGCGGGCAAGAAGAACCACCGTCCTGAAACGAGTGTTGAATGGCGACGCTTTTCCAAAAGAATTGACAAATAAGAAACGATTTATGCGCGAACGAGCCCAACGCAAGTCAAATAGCCACAAACTGGATGAGATCCCCGAAGCTGTGATCCAGCAACTCGGCAAGCGCTCGGATCGCGATCTTTCGGTTGAATGTGGTATTTCGGCTTACTTCTTGAAGCAGAAGCGTCTTGCCTTGGGTATCGACCAGTTCAAACGTGGTGTATACCCCGAAGAAATGGTTCAACTGCTGGGGAAAGTTACAGACCGGGAAGTCGGTGAGCAGTTTGGGTACCATATCGCAAGCGTCTGTGCACTTCGAAAAAAAATGGGCATCGCCTCCACGGTTAAGCCTGCAACTACACCTACTCAAACTCCCAACCCCAAAAAGCGCGAGATAGTTAATTTGCCGCAGGAGCTGATCAGTCAACTGGGGGTGCGATCTGATCAGGATCTATCCACCGAGTTTGGTTTCACGCTGCACTACCTGAAGAAGGAGCGGAAAGCCCGGGGTATCCTGAGTGTAAATGTGCCTAAGTACCCCGAAGAAATGTTGTCCTTGCTTGGGAAGGTACCCGATCGTGATTTGGTGGCCAGGTTTGGCTACTCATCAACCACACTTTCAATACTTCGAAAGAAGTTGGGGATCAAGCGGCACCATAAGGTCTGGACGGCCGAACGCATTGCGTTACTCGGCAAAATTAAAGACTCAGAAGTCGCGGCCTTGCTCGGCGGCGCCTTTACAAAAGGTTCGGTCGGTCAATGTCGTCGCTCCCTGGGGATACCCATTTGCCGAGGACCAAGGAATGGCGCCCCAACTGCCCTTTTCCTCTCGCTCAGTCGGGGCTTAACCACCGGGAAGATGGAAGCAATGCCAAGTACACAACCAGGTGAGACCGGACAATTGACTCAATTTCCGCCAGTCCCTGGGTCAGAAGCCAATTCGCTTCAAGCCTAAGACAAAGGAATAAAAAAAGCCCCGGCATGCTGGGGCTTTTTTGTTTGACCAACTAACGCTTAGAAGCGATAGGTCAGGCCGAGGCCGAGGCCGTGTGCGCTGTTTTCATACTTGGCGTTGTAGGTGGTGTTTACACCTGGGGCAAGAGGCTTCGAGTGGCTGACTTTAACGTCTTCTTCCATCAGGTAGGAGTACGCCATGTCGACAGTGATGTCTTCGGTTGGGCTCCAGCCTGCACCGAGGCTGAATACTTTGCGGTCGCCAGTCGGGATACGCGGCGAACGGTCCTCGTTGTTGGTAGGCGATTGGTCAACCGAGAAGCCGGTACGGAGTGTCCATTCCTTGTTGAGCTTGTAGCTAGCACCGATGGCGTGGGCCCAAGTGTCGTGCCAGTTCTGTGGCTCGCTGATAGTGCCAATCGCGCCAGCGCTACCGCCCAGCTGCGCTGGTACGCCACTATTGTTGACGGTAATGTCCTCTAGACGGCTCCAACGGGTCCAAGTGCTGCCTAGGTATAGGGTCCAGTTCTGGTCCAGCTCGTGGGTAACGGAGAAATCCACGGACTCAGGAGTCTTGAGTTTCAGCGAGGCATCGAACTTGCTGCCACTGAAAACGCTGAAAGGAGCACCAGTGATCCTTGTTTTGCCCTCGAGCTTGTAATCAACCATCGAGTGGTAAGTTAGGCCTAGACGCGTGCTGTCAGTGGCCTGAACCATGACGCCTATGTTGTAGCCAACGGCAGTGTCATCACCGCTGATTTTCACTTCACCGTCGTTAGTACCAGCAAAGTTACTACGGACATCAGACTTCAATGTGCCGTCAATACGGTTGATGGTCGGACCGAAACCGATCGAAACCTTGTCATTAAAGGCGTAGCTGACGGTCGGCTGCAGGGTCACGACCGAAACTTTACTATAGCTACCGAAGTATCGGCCGGCGAAGCCGTTTTCATAGTCGGTGACCAGGCCGAACGGTGCGTAAATACCGAATCCGAATGCCCAATGATCATCGATTGGCTTGACGTAATAGCCCATAGGTACGCCGACGGTCGGAACCATATCGCCATCGAAGTTGCCACCTGGAGAATTGCTGCCGTCTCTGCTGATATCTGACTTGGCGAGAATGGCAGCCGCGCCTACGGTCACTTGTTCGCGCTTAAGGCGTGCCATGCCGGCAGGGTTACCAAATACAGTGCTGGCGTCATCGGCAGAAGAAGAGCGGCCAGCAAAACCAGTGCCCATCCCACTGATGCTTTGTTCGTTAAGAGCGAATCCAGCAGCGAAGAGTTGAGTGGATGCCACGGCCACAGCGAAACCGATGGTGTTTTTGAAAAGCACTTTTTTCATTATTATTAATCCTTGGTGATCAGCGCCGACGAAATTACCAATAAAATGCTCGCAGCGCCATAGCCTGTATTGCCTGTATTGCCTGTATTGCAGGAGATAGAGCGGTTTTGTAGGACAATCCAACACAATTTAGTGAACCTTCCGGAAATATTATTGGAAGTGTTAACAGGTGATGTATGCGTTAGGGAGTCACAGGACTTTCCAGCTATTGGCGGGTAATTATGATCAGAGCAGCCATTGTGCTTGGCACAAAACATCGCCTCATCTCAGGGGCGCAGAAGATTCTTTTGTGCCAAGGGCGGCACAAACGAGGGAGTCGTAAGCGAATTTATTCTGAGTGCTCAGCGCGACCCGTCTCGGTCAGTCAGAGATGACTGGACTTTCTCGGTGGGTTGAAGCAGTAACCGCCCGACGTGCCATCCATTAGCATTGGCTCGGAGTGGATCTGGGCACGCGATAATTCCGCCCATTGCTCGGCATTTTGGCCTAGGTTTGTGAGACAGCCAGGGGCATCGTCGGCATGTCCGTACAGTGCTGCCGGTATGGTCCCCGCCATCATTCCGGTGCTGATTGTTGCGGCAAATCCAAGCGCCAAGAGCGTTGCAATCCCCAAACCAGTAGCGATTGTTTTTTTCGTAACCATGGTGGTGGCCTCGTGAAATCTTTCCCCTCGAGGCTACCCATTCGGCCTGGTGGTAGCGGCCCTATCTGAGACATGTCAGGGGCATCGGTCACCAATTATGAGGCACTTCGTTCGTGCCGGTGTGGCCTAAGAGTCCAGCAGTTGCAGAAAACTGTGCGATTGACCGCGTGTCCCTCGCGATTTCAGGAATAGGCAATCCTGCCTATGCAAGGCATTAGGCAAGGTTGCCTACTTGTCCAGTTTCGGACCCGTGACCAATGGCTGTGCTTCTACGCGTCGGATGTCCCGAATGCTTCCTCTAATGCCGGATTGATCCAGAAGCCTTGGAATGAACGGAAGAGTTCGGCGGCTCCACGCACGTACTGCAATGCACTCTCGACGCAGATCCAGCGACGTTGATTCTCTTCAGCTGCTCGACCGGTCATGGCCCGGCCTGAAAAAATATCAGCGACCAAATCGCCGGGCTCTGTCAGGAATTTGATAAAAAAATCAGGTACAGCAAATGGCCAGCCGGCGCCGTGCTGAGTCAGACCCAGGCTGGTTAGCGCTTTTCTGTGTTCCCGTCCGCGGGCACAGGAGTGGCCAATCTGGAGCGTGTTCTTTGGGATGGCGCCGTTGGTGATTCCGCCAAAGCTTCCCGGGCGGACCCGATAAGCGCGATCACCATAACTTGTGCTTCGATGCTCACCACCTTGACTCAAAAGCTTGGCATGGCGCTCAGTGTGAGGCCTTAGCACCCTTCGATTATCTGCCTTACACAAAATAGGATCGCGGGCAAACCACAGGCATGGTTCCCACGAAACATTGAGTTGTTGGCGCGTCCGACTTGACCATAGCTTCTGGAGCCTTGCTAACTGTTATATGTGTTTTATCTTCCATAAATCAGATACTTACCTAATCTAACTATTTTTATGTTTTTTTACGCGTGGAATAAGTGATGAGTGACTGACAATCTGCCTCAT
>NZ_JASCOM010000333.1:0-5632 GCF_029959925.1 Pseudomonas sp. PS02303 | reverse complement strand
CCTGCTCGCGATAGCGGTGTGTCAGTCAACATCGATGTTGAATGTGCTGACGCCATCGCGAGCAGGCTCGCTCCCACATTTGGATTGAGGTGTTCTTACTTTTTGAGGCACTGCCCGGAACGGGCCTGGCACAGGGCGAACAACCACCGCCGCAACCGCGCGAATTTCAGTTCCATACCAAAAGCTCCGCAGGGGTCGGGTTGTAGGCGTTGCACGGATTGTTCAGTTGCGGGCAGTTGGAGATCAGTACGATCACGTCCATTTCGGCGCGCAGGTCGACGTATTTGCCCGGTGCCGAAATGCCGTCTTCAAAGGTCAGCCCGCCGTCGGCGGTGACCGGCACGTTCATGAAGAAGTTGATGTTCGGTCCGATGTCGCCTTTGCCCAGTCGCCCGTCATGCACGCAGGCGCGCAGGTAGTTGTCGCGGCAACTGTGCATGTAGCGTTTCTCCAAGGCGTAGCGCACGCTGTTGCTCTCTTGCGCGCAGGCGCCGCCGAGGGTGTCGTGACGCCCGCAGGTGTCGGCGACGATGGTCAGCATCGGTTTGCCGAGGTTGGAATAGAGCACGCTGCCGGTGCTCAGGTAGACGCTGTTCTGCCGGCGCAACGTGCGCTGCACGTCATAACGTTCCTTCGGATTGGCCACGCTGTAGAACAAGGTGTCGACGGCCTGATTACCTTCCAGGTCGAGGATGCGCAGGGTCTGGCCGGCCTTGACCTCCATCAGCCACGGTTCGCCGGCCGGGATGGTGGCGCGGTAGACCGCAGTTTCAGGCGACTGTTGAGCGGTAGCGATTGCAAGTGACATGGCAGCGATCCTCAGGCGAACAAACGGTCGGTGTTGATGAAGCCGCGCTCGTTTTCCGGGCGCGAGGTGCGGCAATGTTCGGCGACGCTGGCGTCGGCGTTCATCCAGCTCAGCTTCAGGGGTTTGGGGGCGTAGTCCGGCGACGGGTCCATCGGATGCTGCAACGCGGTGAGCACCACCAGGGTGTCCATCGGCGCGTACAACTCGATGTAATCGCCGGCCTTCGAGTTGCCTTCGACAAAGTGGAAACGCCCGGTCTCATCGACGTTGACGCGGCTGAACAGGTTTAGCGTCATCAGCAGATCCGACAGGCCCAACCCCCACTTGCCCAGTTCCACCAACAGGTTGTCGGTGCCGTTGCGGAAGAATCCGTTGCGCAGTTCCTGATAACGCCCAGCGCCGTATTTTTCCGCGACTTCTTCAGCGCAGAGCACGCCGCCGAGGCTGTCGCTCCAGCCACAGGTGTCGGCGGTGATCGCGGCGAGCACGCGGCCCATGTCCGAGTAGAGGCAATGGCCGCGGGTGAGCTTGGCGGTGTGTTGGCATTTGAGGCTGTCGGGCAGGTTCAGGCGTTCGGTTTTTTCATTGGCATTGAGCAGCGTCAGGCTGACGTTGGCGCCGCCCCGCAGGTCGGTCAGGCGCAGCAACTGGCCGCGTTTCAACACGAACGAACGATGGCCACCGCCAGGGAGCATTTCTTCGGCGAAGGGCGGGAACAGCTGGGTCGAATCAGTCATTTCAAAAATTCCTCTAAGCGATACGAAGCGTGCCCGCCAGCGCAGCCGGCAAGGCATCGACGGCGGCGCGGTTGACGCGGCGGTCGCTGTTCAAAGGGATGTCGTAAGTGATGCGCGCGCCATAGGCACCGGGGGCGTGCGGGTCGACGCGGACCTTGTCGAACACCAGCAAACGAGTGCCGAGGCTGAAACCTTCGGACAGGTCATGGGTGACCATGAACACCGTCAGTTGCGTCTCGCGCCACAGCTCCAGCAGCAAGGCGTGCATGTCTTTGCGGATGCCCGGATCGAGCGCGCCGAACGGTTCGTCGAGCAGCAACACGCGGGGTTTCATGATCAGCGCCTGGGCGATGGCCAGCCGTTGTTGCATGCCGCCGGACAGCTGCGCCGGGTACTTGTCCAGCGAATGGCCGAGGCCGACCTTGTGCAGCAGCGCCGAGGCCTGTTCGCGGGCGTCTTTTTTTGCACTGCCGAACAAGCGCCCGAGCAAGGGCGAGCGCGGCAGTTCGAGGCCGAGGGCGACGTTATCGAGCACGGTCAGGTGCGGGAACACCGAGTAACGCTGGAACACCACGCCACGGCTGGAATCCGGTTCGCCGGCCAGGGCCTGACCGTCCAGCAGAATCTCGCCGCGACTGGCGCGTTCCTGGCCGAGTAACAGGCGCAGGAAGGTCGACTTGCCGCAACCCGACGCGCCGACCAAGGTGCAGAATTCACCTTCGTTGACGTTCAGGTTCAGGCCTTCGAGCACGACTTGGTCGGCGTATTGCTGCCAGACGTTTTTTACCGTGATGAAGCTCATGCGCGGGCTCCTTCATACCAAGGGAACGCGCGTTGGGTCAGGTGTTTGAGGCCCCAATCCATCAACCAGGCGAGCAGGGTGATCCACACCACGTAAGGCAGAATCACGTCCATCGCCAGGTAGCGGCGCACCAGAAAAATCCGATAGCCAAGGCCGTCGGTGGAGGCGATGGCTTCAGCGGCGATCAGAAACAGCCACGCCGAGCCGAGCATCAACCGCAGCGAGATCAGCAGCCGTGGCAACAGTTGTGGCAGCACCACGCGCAGCATCAATGTCCAGGTCGACGCGCCGAGGGTCTGGGCCTTGATCAGCAACTCGACCGGAATTTCCCGGGCGCGCTGTTCCAGATCACGGGCCAGGCACGGGGTGATGCCGATCACGATCAGCATCACTTTCGACAATTCCCCCAGCCCGAAGACGATGAACAGAATCGGCAGGATTGCCAGTGGCGGCACCATCGACAACACCGTCAGCAACGGCGACAACGGCGCGCCGAACAGCGGCAACGTTCCGGCGGCGATGCCCAGGCACAGCCCGGCCAGCGCACTGATGCCCAGGCCGATGGCCAGGCGGCGCAGGCTGGACGCGGTGTCTTGCCACAACAGGTATTCACCGGTGCGGGTGTCGGCAGTGAACGCCAGGCGTTTCACCGCGTCGGTCATCTGCACGGCGCTCGGCAATAGCTTGTCATTGGGGTTATCCGTCAGCCGCTCGGCCGAGCCCATGAAGTAGGCGAACAGCACCAGGGCGAACGGCAGGATCACCAACAGCAGACGACTCGGGCGATCCGGGTGGCGATTGATCAGGCGCATGGCCAGTCCTCCGGTTTACAGCTTGGCGTCAGCGGCCATCTGCACGTAGGTCGGGTCGAAGCGCAGCTTGAGGTTGGTCTTGTCGCCGCTGGTCACGCCATTGGCGAAGGCCATGCCGACGGCGCTGGTGTCTTTGGCGCCTTCACCCAGCAAGCCGTGCTGGAACGAAAACTCGGCGACCTTGCGCATGGTTTCCGGCAATTGCTTGCTGGTGGAGAAGTCCAGGGCTTCCTTGGGCGTGGCGAACAATTTGGTGGTGTCGAGTTGCGACTGGAAACCGGCCAGGTCGGTGCCCGAAGCTTTGGCCATGTGTTCGAGTGCGACCTTGCTGGCGGCGTTTTTTGCGTTCATCAACGCGACCACTTCGAACCAGGCGCCAGTCAGGGCTTTGCCCAGGGCCGGGTTGTCTTTGAGGGTGGCGCTGTTGACCACCATCATGTCCATGATTTCGCCGGGGATCTGGCTGGAGTTGAAGACTTCGGTCACCCCGGGCTTGGCCTTGATGTCCGAAAGCATCGGGTTCCAGGTGGTGACGGCGTTGACCTGATCGGTGTTGAAGGCGGCCGAGATATCGGCGTCCGAGGTGTTGACCACTTTCAGGTCTTTCTCGGTGAGGTCGACCGAATCCAGCGCCCGGGCCAGCAGGTAGTGCGACACCGACAGTTCGACCAGATTGACGTCCATGCCCTTGAGGTCGGCGACCTTCTTGCCATCGCCCTTGAGCACGATGCCATCGTTGCCGTTGGAGAAGTCGCTGACGATCAGCGCGGTGCTGTCGACGCCACCGGCCGCCGGAATGGTCAGCGCATCCATGTTGGTCATGGTGCAACCGTCGAACTGGCCGGCGGTGTATTGGTTGATGGATTCAACGTAGTCATTGAGCTGGACCACATCGATTTTGATGCCGTACTTCTTCGCCCATTTGTCGACGATGCCTTGGCTGCCGGCGTATTCCCAGGGCATCCAGCCGGCGTAGATGGTCCAGCAGACGCTGAAGTGGTCTTTTTGAGCGGCGTGGGACGGGAGGCTCACGAGGGCTGCGAAGGCAGCGGCGAGCAGGGCGGGTAAACGAAGCTTGAGCATGGGTGGTTCTCCAGTTGATCAAGGGCGGGCAGGAGTCAACGCAGCACCGCGAACGGTGGCTTGTCTCCCGGGCTTTTGTCCCGCCGTGTAACCTCAACTGGAGGTCGCCAACTCTCGGACCAGCCACTCGCCTTAGCGAGCCGGAACCCTAGTCAGCCATTGCAAATTGTGGTGCCGCGAACCTTGTGATGACTCCTGCACGGGTTTGCTAAAGCGAGAGCCGTGCCAAGTTGGCTTGAGGGCTCTAGGGTAGGGGATTGCGCGATGAGCGCTTGGGGCAGGCGAGGCGGTGTTGCCTTGTGATGGTGCGCGGGTGCACCGCTATGGGACGTTCACGGCCGCTGATCTGAAGGTCCGCACCCTTCGGCACTCGCCCCGGCATTGCCAGTCAAATGGGTGTCAGCCGGCCTGTTGCGGCTGTGGGTCTTTCAGGAGGCCGCCATGTTTCGTCGACTGTTGTTCGGTATGGTTCTCGGTCTTGGTCTATCCGGCTGCTATTACTACGCCGGTGGTTACGATGTGTATTCCGCGCCTTATTACTACCCCGGCTATTCTCCCTATTCCTACTATTACGGCCCACGTTATTACTACGGTCCGCGCTTCTATGGGGGCTATCGCTACTACTATTGGGGCGGGCACGGGCCACGTCATTACGGCGGTCGATACCGCGGTGGCCACCATTAATCAGCGGGTGAATAGATGAAAAACCTTTCATCGGCTACTTGTTTCAATCTGTTTCAGGAACGCACCAGATTTGGAAAACGATGTCTGATCTTTCGACAGTCACCGAATAATTGACTGTCGCCTGCCAGCGTCGCTGGTATGGCTCACTCGCGGTCCAGGAGGCCGCCATGCTCTGTCGAAAACAGCTCCACCGAATTCTTCTGATTGCAGTATTGGGATTGTCTCTTGGTGCGTGCGTGCCCTATTCCGATGGAGGAGGCAGCTACTACCGTTCCGATGTCTATACCTCGCCAGCGCCCGCCTATTATTCCGGTGGCGGACCTTACTATTCAGGTGGCGGCGGTTATTACACGCAGCCGCGCCGCTACTACGCGCCACCGGCGCGGTATTACCAGCCAACGCCGCGGTATTACCACCAGCCGCGGGTTTATCAACCGGCCCCTCGTTATTACCAGTCGCAACGGGGCGACTACCGGGCCCATGGTTGGGACGGCCGTAACCGCGGCGGTTGGAGCAACGATAACCGTGGCCATGGCGGACGCAACAATCACGGCGGACGAGGCGACCATAACGGTCGCGGCGATCACGATGGCCGGGGTGGCCGTCGTTAACCTCATCAATTAAACGCGATACCTGTGGGAGCGAGCCTGCTCGCGAAGGTGGTAGGTCAGGCGACATCAATGTCGACTGACACGCCCCCTTCGCG
>NZ_JASCOM010000332.1:0-5646 GCF_029959925.1 Pseudomonas sp. PS02303 | reverse complement strand
AGCCTGCTCGCGATAGCGATATATCATTCAACATTGATGTCGACTGACCCACCGTCATCGCGAGCAGGCTCGCTCCCACACTGTTCTTTATTCCAATATTAGAAACCGAGGAAGCTTCATGGATTGGCTACCCCACATCACCGTCGCCACCATCGTCGAAGACAATGGTCGCTTTCTGATGGTCGAAGAACTCAAGCACGGACAAGCGGTGCTCAACCAGCCCGCCGGCCATCTGGACCCGGACGAAACCCTGATCGAAGCCGCCGTGCGCGAAACCCTGGAAGAAACCGGCTGGGACGTCGAACCGACCGGCGTGGTGGGCATTTACCTCTACACCGCCCCCAGCAACGGCGTGACCTACCAGCGGGTCTGTTTCACCGCAAAGCCGCTCAAACATTACCCCGACTATCAACTGGATGACGGCATCGTCGGCGCAAAATGGCTGACGCGTGACGAATTGCTGGCACAGCGCGCAAACTGGCGCAGTGAGCTGATCATCCGCTGTATCGATGATTATCTGGACGGCCAGCACTACAGTCTCGAACTGATCCGCCCTTCTCTTTAGCCTTGCGGGCTTCGGCCTGTTAGAATCGCGTCCTTTTTCAAGACACTCATTGAATCCCTATGCGTGATCCAGCCCCTTCTGACACACAAAAGAAGCGCGTCATTGTCGGCATGTCCGGCGGCGTGGACTCTTCCGTTTCCGCTCTCCTGCTGATCGAGCAGGGTTATGAGGTGGAAGGCCTGTTCATGAAGAACTGGGAAGAAGACGATGGAACGGAATACTGCACCGCCATGGACGACCTGGCGGATGCCCAGGCCGTGTGCGACAAGATTGGCATCAAGCTGCACACCGCCAATTTCGCCGCCGAGTACTGGGACAACGTGTTCGAGCACTTCCTGGCCGAGTACAAGGCCGGTCGCACGCCGAACCCGGACATCCTGTGCAACCGCGAGATCAAGTTCAAGGCGTTCCTCGACTACGCCATGGTGCTCGGCGCCGACCTGATCGCTACCGGCCACTACGTGCGCCGCCGCGACATCGATGGCCGCACTGAACTGCTCAAGGGCCTGGACCCGAACAAGGACCAGAGTTATTTCCTGCACGCCGTCGGCGGCGAACAGATCGCCAAGACGCTGTTCCCGGTCGGTGAACTGGAAAAGCCCGAAGTGCGCGCGATTGCCGAGAAACACGAACTCGCCACCGCGAAGAAAAAGGATTCCACAGGGATCTGCTTTATCGGCGAACGCCGCTTCAGCGACTTCCTCAAGCAATACCTGCCGGCCCAACCGGGCGAGATCAAGACCACCGAAGGTGAAGTCATCGGCCGTCACCACGGCTTGATGTATCACACCATCGGCCAGCGTCAGGGCCTGGGCATCGGCGGCTTGAAAGACGCCGGCGACGAGCCATGGTACGTGCTGATCAAGGACCTGGAACACAACGAGCTGATCGTCGGCCAGGGCAATGACCATCCTTACCTGTTCTCCCGCGCCCTGCTCGCCTCGGACATCTATTGGGTCAACCCGATCGATCTGACCGAGCCGCGCAAGTTGACCGCCAAGGTTCGTTATCGCCAAAGCGATCAGCCCTGCACGCTGGAAAAAACCGCCACCGGCTATCGCGCCACCTTCGATGACCCACAGCGCGCGGTCACCCCGGGCCAGTCCGTGGTGTTCTACGACGGTGAAATCTGCCTCGGCGGCGGCGTGATTGAAGTCGCAGAGCCATGGAGCAGCAAGGCATGAACCCCACTCAGGAGCAACTGACGGCGCTGGGCGGCGTGTTTCTCGCCGCCGTCCTCGTCGACAAGATTGCCAAGACCGGCCAGACCACCGAAGCCGGCCTGACCTGCATGCTCGGCAGCCTGCTGATCCGCGACCCCAAGGACACCCTGGAAGTGTACGGCGGCGACGACCTCAATCTGCGCGAAGGCTATCGCGCATTGATCGGCGCCCTGGAACGCGACCCGAGCACCCTGCAGCGCGAACCGCTGCGTTACGCCCTGGCCATGCTGGGCCTGGAGCGTCAGCTGGCCAAGCGCGACGACTTGCTCGATGTGATTGGCAAGCGTTTGCCGCAGATTCAGTCCCAGGTCGAGCACTTCGGCCCAGCCCACGAAAACGTGATTGCGGCCTGCGGTGCGCTGTACCAGGACACCCTGAGCACCTTGCGCCAACGGATTCAGGTCCACGGCGACATGCGCAACCTGCAGCAACCGAGCAACGCCTCGAAAATCCGCGCCCTGTTGCTGGCCGGGATTCGTTCTGCGCGCCTGTGGCGGCAGTTGGGCGGCCATCGCTGGCAGCTGGTCATCAGCCGTCGCAAGTTGCTCAAAGAGCTTTACCCGCTGATGCGCAGCAGCTGAACCGCGCCCGCAACACCGCTTTAGATCTGTAACGCGTAATACGCCGGTCAGTTGGCAACGGACCGGCGGATTTTTTCATGTATGATACGCGCCCCATTTCGTTGCCCGACTGTCCGAGAACACCCCATGCAGCTTTCTTCGCTCACTGCGGTTTCCCCTGTTGACGGCCGCTACGCCGGCAAAACCCAGGCCCTGCGCCCAATTTTCAGCGAGTACGGCCTGATCCGTGCTCGCGTTCTGGTTGAAGTGCGCTGGCTCCAGCGCCTGGCCGCTCACCCAGGCATCAGCGAAGTGCCGGCGTTTTCCGCCGAAGCCAACGCGGTGCTGAACACCCTGGCGGAGAACTTCGCGCTGGAGCACGCCGAGCGTGTCAAAGAGATCGAGCGCACCACCAACCACGACGTCAAAGCCATCGAATACCTGCTCAAGGAGCAGGCGGCCAAGCTGCCGGAACTGGCCAAGGTCAGCGAGTTCATCCACTTTGCCTGCACCAGCGAGGACATCAACAACCTGTCCCACGCCCTGATGCTGCGCGAAGGTCGTGATGACGTGATGCTGCCGCTGATGCGCCAGACCGCTCAAGCCATCCGCGAACTGGCCATCCGTTTCGCTGACGTGCCAATGCTGTCGCGCACCCACGGTCAACCGGCCTCGCCGACCACCCTGGGCAAAGAGCTGGCGAACGTGGTTTACCGTCTGGAGCGTCAGATCGCTCAAGTCGCTGCCGTTCCGCTGCTGGGCAAGATCAACGGCGCTGTCGGCAACTACAACGCTCACCTGTCGGCCTACCCTGAGATCGACTGGGAAGAGAACGCCCGCGCCTTCATCGAAGACGAGCTGGGCCTGGGCTTCAACCCGTACACCACGCAGATCGAACCGCACGACTACATCGCCGAGCTGTTCGACGCGATCGCCCGCTTCAACACCATCCTGATCGACTTCGACCGCGACATCTGGGGCTACATTTCCCTGGGTTATTTCAAGCAGCGCACCATCGCTGGCGAAATCGGTTCGTCGACCATGCCGCACAAGGTCAACCCGATCGACTTCGAAAACTCCGAAGGCAACCTGGGTATCGCCAACGCGCTGTTCCAGCATTTGGCGAGCAAGCTGCCGATCTCCCGCTGGCAGCGTGACCTGACCGACTCCACCGTGCTGCGCAACCTCGGTGTCGGCTTCGCCCACAGCGTGATCGCGTACGAAGCCAGCCTCAAGGGCATCAGCAAACTGGAGCTTAACGCTCAGAAGATCGCAGCTGACCTGGACGCGTGCTGGGAAGTGCTGGCCGAGCCGATCCAGACCGTGATGCGTCGCTACAACATCGAAAACCCGTATGAAAAGCTGAAAGAGTTGACGCGTGGCAAGGGCATCAGCCCTGAAGCACTGCAAACTTTCATCGACGGCTTGGACATGCCAGCCGCTGCCAAGGCCGAGCTGAAATTGCTCACCCCGGCGAACTACATCGGTAACGCCGTGGCACAAGCCAAACGCATCTGATCGACCGTTTTACCCGTTTGAGACGCCCGGCAGCGCCGGGCGTTTTTATTCCCGTCTGAAAAGTGCATTTTTTCAATAGGTTACACATGAATCCTGACATTCCTCTTCAACTTCTGGGCGGCATCACGGCGCGCGAATTCCTGCGCGACTACTGGCAGAAAAAACCCCTGCTGATCCGTCAGGCGATTCCTGAATTCGAAAGCCCGATTGACGCCGACGAACTGGCTGGCCTGGCGCTGGAAGAAGAAGTTGAATCGCGCCTGGTAATCGAAAACGGCGAGCGCCCCTGGGAATTGCGTCGCGGTCCGTTCGCCGAAGACGAATTCAGCAAACTGCCGGAACGTGACTGGACCCTGCTGGTTCAAGCGGTTGACCAGTTCGTCCCGGAAGTTTCTGAGCTGCTGGAAAACTTCCGCTTCCTGCCGAGCTGGCGCGTCGACGACGTGATGATCAGCTTCGCCGCCCCGGGTGGCAGCGTCGGCCCGCACTTCGATAACTACGATGTATTCCTGCTGCAGGGTCACGGTAAGCGCAACTGGAAAATCGGCCAGATGTGCGATTCCGAGAGCAAGTTGCTGCAACACGCAGACCTGCGCATCCTCGCTGATTTCGAAGCCACCGATGAGTGGGTCCTGGAACCTGGCGACATGCTCTACCTGCCGCCGCGCCTGGCCCACTGCGGTGTTGCGATTGATGACTGCATGACCTATTCGGTCGGCTTCCGCGCCCCGAGCGCTTCTGAAGTACTGACTCACTTCACTGACTTCCTCAGCCAGTTCCTGACCGACGAAGAGCGCTACACCGATGCCGACGCCCTGCCGGCGGTCGATCCGCACCAGATTCAGCACGACGCCCTTGATCGCCTGAAAGCCTTGCTGGCCGAGCACATGAGCGACGAGCGCCTGCTGCTGACCTGGTTTGGCCAGTACATGACCGAGCCGCGCTACCCGGAACTCGTGGTAGGCCCGGAAGAGATCGAAGAAGACGACCTGCTTGCCAGCCTGGAGCAAGGCGCAATACTGATCCGCAACCCGAGCGCACGCCTGGCCTGGTCCGAAGTCGATGACGACCTGCTGCTGTTCGCCAGCGGCCAGAGCCGTTATCTGCCAGGCAAGCTGCGTGAGCTGCTGAAAATGATCTGCGCTGCCGACTCCCTGCACGCCGACAATCTGGGCGAGTGGCTGACCGACGAAGACAGCCGCGGCTTGCTGTGCGAACTGATCAAGCAAGGAAGCCTGGGGTTTGCCGATGAATAAAATTCACGTTCGTGTCGCAGACTGGCAAAAGGACAACGCCGAGATCCGGCGCATTCGTGAGACGGTGTTCATTGCCGAGCAATCCGTTCCGCCAGAGTTGGAATGGGATGCGGATGACGCAACGGCGGTGCATTTCCTGGCCTTCGAAGGCGACTTTCCGATTGGCACCGCCCGCCTGCTGCCCGACGGGCACATTGGCCGGGTCTCGGTGCTGAAAGACTGGCGCGGTTTGAAAGTCGGCGATGCGCTGATGCAAGCGGTGATCGGTGAAGCCGAGAAGCGCGATCTGAAGCAGCAGATGCTGAGCGCACAGGTCCAGGCCACGGCGTTCTATGAGCGCCTGGGCTTCAGACAGGTCAGTGAGGAATTCCTGGAAGCCGGGATTTCTCATGTGGACATGGTGCGGCACTCCGCTTAACTCCCTGTGATGGGAGATTACTGTGGCGAGGGAGCTTGCTCCCGCTGGGGCGCGAAGCGTTCCCAAGATTTTTAGGGCTGCTGTGCAGCCCAGCGGGAGCAAGCTC
>NZ_JASCOM010000331.1:0-5674 GCF_029959925.1 Pseudomonas sp. PS02303 | reverse complement strand
GGCTCGCTCCCACATTGGATTTGTGTGCGCCGCAGCCCCCTGTGGGAGCGAGCCTGCTCGCGATGGGGTCGGGACAGGCACCACAAATCCCGGGGATCTACACTTTACGGATGACGGTTGCGCACTAAACCCGCAAAATGCAACGATTCCGGCAACTATCAACGACATCGCCCACGGGCGCTGTCGATAAAGCCATCGTTCCAATCAGACTGGGCCTGCTGACTCTATGCGAATGCGCCTTATGTTACTGGGCGGCGGAAATGCCCTTGGGCAGGCGCTGATTCGCCTCGGTGCGGAGGAAGACATCGGTTTCCTCGCCCCCCGCCCACCGCAAGACGGCTGGGATGCCGCGAGCCTGACGCAACTGCTCGACGACACCCGCCCGGACGCGTTGATCAATCTCGCCTACTACTTCGACTGGTTTCAGGCGGAGACGGTTAGCGAACAGCGTCTGGCCGGGCAGGAGCGGGCGATCGAGCGTCTGGCCGAACTGTGCCAGCACCACAACATCGTGCTGCTGCAACCGTCGAGCTATCGCGTGTTCGACGGCTCCCGGGCGACCGCCTACAGCGAAAAAGACGAACCGGTGCCATTGGGCTTGCGCGGTCAGGCCTTGTGGCGGATCGAACAAAGCGTGCGCGCTACCTGCCCGCAACACGTGCTGTTGCGTTTCGGCTGGCTGCTCGATGACAGCCCCGACGGCACTCTCGGGCGCTTCCTCGGTCGCGCCGAACAGCCTGAAGAATTGCTGATGGCCGACGACCGCCGGGGCAACCCGACTCCGGTCGACGACGCGGCGCGGGTGATCATTTCGGTACTCAAGCAGCTCGATTGTGCGGCGCCGCTGTGGGGCACCTATCATTACGCCGGGCATGAGGCGACCACGCCGCTGGCGCTGGGGCAGGCGATCCTGACCGAAGCCCGCAGCCTGCATCCGCTGGCCATCGAAGCGCCGACCGCCCAGGCTCACGCCGCGCGCCCGGACGCCGCCGAAGAGCCGCAACACGCGGTGCTGGCCTGCAAGAAAATACTGCACACCTTCGGAATCAAGCCCCGCGCCTGGCGCGCGGCACTCCCGGGCTTACTGGATAGGTTCTATCGCCATGGCTGACGGCCCTGTTTTAATCACCGGCGGCGCCGGTTTCATCGGCTCGCACCTGACCGATGCCTTGCTTGCCAAAGGCCATTCGGTGCGAATTCTTGATGACTTGTCCACCGGCAAACGCAGCAACCTGCCGCTGGACAATCCCAAGGTCGAACTCGTTGTGGGTGACGTCGCCGATGCTGCGCTGGTGGCCCAGGCCATGCTCGGTTGCAGCGCCGTGGCGCATCTGGCCGCGGTGGCGTCAGTGCAGGCCTCGGTGGACGATCCGGTGAAGACTCACCGCAGCAATTTCATCGGCTCGCTGAATGTCTGCGAAGCCATGCGTCAGGCTGGCGTCAAGCGAGTGCTGTACGCCTCCAGCGCGGCGGTCTACGGCAACAATGGCGAAGGCGAGTCGATCGATGAAGACACGCCCAAGGCGCCATTGACACCGTATGCGTCGGACAAACTGGCCAGCGAGTATTACTTCGATTTCTACCGTCGCCAGCATGGTCTGGAGCCGGTGATTTTCCGCTTCTTCAACATTTTCGGACCGCGTCAGGATCCATCCTCGCCGTATTCCGGCGTGATCAGTATTTTCAGCGAGCGCGCGCAGAAAGGCCTGCCGATCACCGTGTTTGGTGATGGCGAGCAGACACGCGATTTCGTCTACGTTGAAGATTTGGTGGATTTGTTGGTGCAAGCCATCGAGCAACCGCAGGTCGAAGTCGGCGCGGTCAATGTCGGCTGGAACCAGGCAACTTCTCTCAAGCAAATGCTTGAGGCGCTGGAGGTGGTGGTCGGTCAATTGCCCCCGGTGAGTTACGGCCCGGCACGTTCCGGTGACATCCGCCACTCGCGAGCGAACAATCGGCGGTTGCTGGAGCGGTTTACCTACCCTGAGCAGACACCGATGAATGTTGGCTTGGCGCGGTTGTTGGGACGATAGATCGTTCCCATCACGGAGCGTGGGAACGATCATGAAAAAGGCGCCTTTCGAGGCGCCTTTTTTGTGTGTGTGGGTTTAGAACTTGTAACCCAGACCAACCATGTAGATGAACGGGTCGACGTCCACATCGACCTTGGCACGAGTACCCGGCGCCACGGCGTTGTTTTCCACGGTCGCCGTGGTGTCGATGTCGATGTAGCGCACCTGGGCGTTGAGCATGATGTTGTCGGTGATCATGTAGTCAGCACCAACCTGAAACGCCATGCCCCAAGAGTTATCCGCCTTGAAATTGCTGAAGCCGTTGGCTTGTGCTTCGCTGCCGACGTGCTCGTCGTAGATCCAGGTGTAGTTGATGCCGGCGCCGACATATGGCTGGAATACAGACTTCGCGTCCAGTGGGTAGTACACAACGCTCAGGGTTGGCGGCAGGTGTTTCAGGGTGCCGAGTTTGCCGTTGGCTGCGCCCAGGGCGGTGCCTTTGATCTTCACGTCATGCTCGAATGGCGAGGCGGCGAGCAGTTCGATCCCCCAGTGGCTGTCGATCATGTAAGCGAAGTTCAGACCCAGTTGCGTGTCGCTGCTCATGGTCGCCTTGCCACCCAGGTCGGCGCCGGCCAGAGGGCCTTGATCGACCTTGACGCTGGAGCTGTCGGCTTTCGGGTTGACGGTGATTGCACCGGCACGAACCAGGATGTCACCGGCTTCGTGGGCGTAAGCGAGCGGGGCTGCGAGCGCGACGGCAAACAGCGAAGCGCTGAGCAAGGACTTGTGCATAGGAGCTCCAAAGGACGTTAAAAATATTCGATGTCCAATGGTACGGAGGCGTCTGATACGGTCTTTTGACTCAGCTCAATGAAACAGTGATGGCCTTGTTTTTGTTGTGCGGCAGATGGCCTCATCGCGAGCAGGCTCGCTCCCACAGAGATTTGGTGATCCCCTGTGGTAGCAAGCCTGCTCGCGATAGCTATCGATCAAGCAATACAGAATCGCCGGATTCACTCCGGCAATTCATACACGTAAATCTTGTCCGCCTCCATCTGATACCCCGCGTCCGCCAGCTCACTGGTCGACGCTTTGACCTGCAACGCGCCCTCGATCCAGTACGGCTGATACAGCTCATCCAGCTTCACGCCCACTTCGCTTTTCACGTGCACGATTTGGTTCGACGGCGGTGGCGGCACATGGATGCAGGCGCCGAAATACGGCACCAGCAAAAACTCCGTGGTGCGACCTTCCTCGCTCACTTCCAGCGGCACGATGTAACCCGGCAAGCGAATGTTCTGCCCGTCGAGGTTTTTCACCACAGGTGCATTGGGCATGTCTTGTCTGGCGGCGGGCGCCGATTCCAGCGCGCTGCTCATCTGCGACAGGTCGTGCAGCGGTGTCATGTTCGGCACTTCCGGTGCGGCGTCCGGCGGGATCATTTCCGACCAGGTCAGCTCTTTCGGCTCGGCCGCCCACAGCGGCAGGGCGACCAGCATCAACAGCGCAAGCAGAGCGCGGGGCATCATTAACGTCCTCATAGTCGGATCGACAGGCCATCGGCCAGGGATTGGCGATACGCGCGCCACGCCGGCACGCTGCCCATCAGCAACGCGGCGATCAGGATGCCACCGAGCAGCGTCCATTCATACTCGCTGGGCCAGGCCAGTGGCAGGTACAAACCGTAATTGGCTTGCACATAGCCTTGGGCGAGGGCGATGCCCACATACAAAAGCCCCAGCCCGGCCATTACGCCGGCCAGTGCCAAGGCAAACGCCTCCAGCACCAGCAACGTCGCAATGTGCCAGGGCCGGGCGCCGACCGAGCGCAGAATCGCCATCTCGCGCCGTCGTTCGTTGAGGCTGGTGAGAATCGCCGTGAGCATGCCGATCAAACCGGTCAGCACCACAAACAGCGACACCACGAACAAGGCTTTTTCCGCCGTGCTCATCAAACTCCACAGCTCTTGCAGCGCCACACCGGGCAGGATCGCCAACATCGGCTCGCCACGGAATTCGTTGATCTCGCGCTGCACGGCGAACGTCGAAATCTTGCTGTTGAGGCCGAGCATGAAGGCGGTGATCGCTTGTGGCGTCAGGTCCATGTTGCGTGCCTGATCGGCGCTGATCCGGCCTTTGCCCTGGGCCGGCACGCCGTTGTGCCAGTCGACGTGAATCGCTTCCATGCCGCCGAGGCTGATGTGCAGCGTGCGGTCCACCGGGGTGCCGGTGCGTTTGAGAATGCCGACTACGGTGAACGGTTTGTCGTCGTGCTTGACCAGGCTGATCACTGCCACGCCGTGGGCCAGAACCAGTTTGTCGCCGAGTTTGTAATGCAGCGCATCGGCCACTTCGGCCCCGAGCACCACTTCGAACGGATCGCTGGCGAAGGCGCGGCCATCGGCCACTTCGAGGTGCTGTTGATGGCCGTATTGGTAGTGCTCGAAGTACGCCTCGGTGGTGCCCATCACGCGATAACCGCGATGGGAATCGCCGAGGGACATCGGGATCGCCCACTTCACTTTCGGGTTGTTGGCGAAGTGTTCGAAGCTGTCCCAACGAATGTTGTTGGTGGCGTTGCCGATGCGGAACACCGAGTACAGCAACAGGTTCACCGAACCGGAACGCGCGCCGACGATCAGGTCGGTGCCGCTGATGGTGCTGGCGAAACTGGCCTTGGCTTCGGTGCGCACCCGTTCCACGGCCAACAGCAGGCAGACCGACAGGGCAATGGCGAACGCGGTGAGGATCGCGGTAAAGCGGCGGTTAGCCAGGCTGGCCAGGGCTAGACGAAACAAATACATCTCAGACCTCGAACGGGGTGGCGGCGCGATTGAGTTCGGCCAGCGACAGGTGGCGATCGAACAGCGGCGCGAGGCTTTGATCGTGGCTGACAAACAACAGGCTCGAGCCGGCTTCACGGCATTCGGCGAACAGCAGGCGAATGAAGTTTTCGCGAGCGTCGTAGTCCAGGGCCGAGGTCGGTTCGTCGGCGAGCACCAGCTCCGGCTGACCAATCAACGCGCGCGCGGCGGCGACCCGTTGCTGCTGGCCGATGGACAGCGAATCGGCGCGGCGGCTGAGGAGGCTTTCATCCTTCAGGCCCAAGTGAGCCAGCAAAGTGGCGGCGGCCTGGTCGACGCTGCCGTGGCGCTGTTTCGCCCGCTCGGCGCGCAGTTTGGAAAAGTGGCAGGGCAACTCGACGTTCTCGCGCACCGAGAGAAACGGCAGCAGGTTGAACTGCTGGAAGATATAGCCGGTGTGATCGACGCGAAAGCGGTCACGCGCGCCGGCGCCGAGTTCGGTCAGCTCCTGGCCCAGCAGGCGAATGCTGCCGCGGTCGGGTTTCTGAACGCCCCCAAGCAGGCCAAGCAGGGTGGTCTTGCCACTACCGCTGGGGCCTTTGAGGAACAGGGTTTCGCCGGGCTCCAGGCGAAACGCCGGGATGTCCAGCAGCGGCGGGTGACCGGGCCAGCTGAAGCCCAGGTCGGACAGTTCGATGAGTGCTTGGGTCATAGCGCCGATTTCATGGGTTTTGGGTACTTGTCTCAATGTCACATCCAACACCGATCCCTGTAGGCGCGAGGCTTGCCCGCGAAGAGGCCATCTCATTCAACAGAGATGTTGACTATTAGGATGCCTTCGCGGGCAAGCCTCGCT
>NZ_JASCOM010000330.1:0-5676 GCF_029959925.1 Pseudomonas sp. PS02303 | reverse complement strand
CGATTGCGGTGTGTCAGGCAACATAAATGCTGAATGTCACACCGCAATCGCGAGCAGGCTCACTCCTACAAGGGAATATCGGTGATCTCAGGATTGGTGTTGGGCGTTCCACCGAGCCAGCAACGCCGGTAATTCGGTCAAACTGCGAATCTCGGCATCCGGTGCCTTCTCGGCTTCCCAGTCCTTGCGCGCCGGGTTAAACCAGATCGCCCGCAACCCCGCCTGCTGCGCCCCGGCAATGTCATCCCCCGGATGATCGCCGATATGCACCGCCGTCTCCGCAGTCGCACCGCCCCGTTGCAATGCCTCATGAAACAGGCGCGCATCGGGCTTGGCGATGCCGATGTCTTCGGCGCACAACGCAAACTTGAAGTAATCGGCCAGCCCCAGCCGGCGCACATCGGCGTTGCCATTGGTGACCACACCCAGGGCGTAATGCTTGGCCAGGGTTTCCAGCGTCGGCTCGACGTCGGGAAACACCTCGATCTGGTGCCGGGCATGCAGAAACACTTCAAAACTCTTGTCGGCTAGGTCCGACGCCTCGCCGTGGTCGTATCCGGCCTCCTCCAGCGCATGGAACAACACCCGGCGCCGCAGCGCACTGATGCGGTGTTTGAGGCTCGGTTCGAGGGTCAGGATCCGTTCCCGAATAGCCCACAAATGCTCCACCGGCAGCGCGCCCAGGTTCGGTGCGTGCTCGGTCAGCCATTCACGCAGTATGGCTTCGGCGCTGACGATCACCGGGGCGGTGTCCCACAGGGTGTCGTCGAGGTCGAAGGTGATCAATTGGATGGTCATGAATCATCGCCTTTAATGCGTTTGGCCCGTGGATGGGCGCTGTCGTAGACCGTGGCCAGGTGCTGGAAGTCCAGGTGGGTGTAGATCTGGGTGGTCTTGATGTCCGAGTGGCCGAGCAATTCCTGTACGGCGCGCAGGTCCTGCGAGGATTCCAGCAAATGGCTGGCAAAGGAATGTCGCAACATGTGCGGGTGCAGGTTCTGCCCCAGCTCGCGCTCACCAGCAGCTTTGACCCGCAACTGAATCGCCCGGGGGCCAAGGCGCCGACCTTGCTGGCTGACGAACACCGCATCGTCTGCCGGGTTAGTCATGGCCCGCAACGGCAGCCACAGTTCCAGGGCTTCACGCGCTTTTTTGCCGACCGGCAGCAGGCGAGTCTTGCTGCCCTTGCCGAGCACCTGAACCATGCCGTCGGCCAGATCCAGCTGATCCATATTAAGCCCGGTCAGTTCCGAAAGGCGCAAACCCGAGGAATAGAACAGCTCCAGAATCGCCTGATCCCGACGTGCCAGGAAGTCATCCTCCACCGCGCCTTCAAGCAGTTGCAGCGCGCGGTCGGTATCGAGGGTTTTCGGCAGCCGTCTTTCGCCCTTGGGCGGTGCCAGGCCGTTGGCCGGGTCGTGATCGCAAAGACCTTCGCGGTTCAAATAATGATAGAGCCCACGGACGGCCGACAGCAGTCGCGCCAGGCTGCGCGAAGATTGACCCTGGGAATGCAGGCGCGCGATCAGGCTGCGCAGACGCTGAATGTCCAGCGCGGCCCAGCTGCTGATGTTCTGTTTGACGCACCAGCCCAGCACTTTGTCGAGATCGCGGCGGTAGGCGTGCAGCGTGTGGGGCGACACCTGCCGCTCACTGCGCAGGTGTTCGCAGTAAGCGTCCAGTTGCCGTTCCATGGTCAGCGTACCGAGCGCAGGGAACTGTTGACCCGAGGCAGCACGCGACCCATGACTTCGGCGATGTAGCTCAGGAACAGCGTGCCGACCGAGCTTTTGTAGTGTTGCGGGTCGCGACTGGCGATGGCCAGGACGCCGTGGATGCCTTGATGGCTGATGGCGACAACGGCGGTGGAGCCGATCTGTTTGCGCTGTTCTTCGCCGAACAGGAAGTCCAGTTCGTGATCGCGCAGGCTGCCGCTGACGCTTTTGTCTTCCGAGAGCAAGCCGCCAATGGCCGTTTGCGCGTCGGCATGGGTGACCCAGCGGCCCACCGGCATCGGGTTGTCACCCAGCAGGATCAGGCTGACAAAAGGCACCTGGAAGTCCTGGCGCAGACTGTCTTCGACGCTGATCACCACGTCTTCCAGGCTGCTGGCATCCATCAGCGCCAGAATCAGGCGGCGGGTCTTGTCGAAGAGGCGGTCGTTGTCGCGGGCCACGTCCATCAAATGCGAGAGGCGATGACGCAACTCAATGTTGCGGTCGCGCAGGATCTTCATCTGGCGTTCGACCAGCGAGACGGTATCGCCGCGCTGGTGCGGAATGCGCAAGGCCGGGAGCAGTTCTTCGTGCTCGACGAAGAAATCCGGATGAGCCTCCAGGTACGCGGCAATCGCCGCCGCCTCAAGGCTTTCGGAAGGGGATTCGTCGGGCTGTGGGGCGGGAACCTGGGGCTTATCTTTCATGGATTCGACTCTCTCAAAGACGCACTTGTCCTTCATAAACGCGGACTGCCGGGCCGGTCATCATGACCGGATGGCCAGGGCCTGCCCATTCAATGGACAGACGCCCGCCGGGCAGGTCGATCAATAGCGGCGAATCCATCCACCCCTGGCTGATCGCGGCCACTGCGGCAGCGCAGGCGCCGGTGCCGCAGGCCTGGGTTTCCCCGGCGCCACGTTCCCAGACGCGCAACTGCGCACGGTTCCGGTCGATGACCTGGAGAAAACCGACGTTGACCCGCGCCGGGAAGCGCGGGTGGTGTTCGATTTTCGGTCCCAGTTCATGCACCGGTGCGTTGTTGATGTCGCTGACCCGCAGCACGGCATGGGGGTTTCCCATGGACACGGCGGCCAGTTCGACGGTCGTACCCTCGACATCGAGCTTATAACTCAAGGCCTGTTCTGGCGCGTCGAATGGAATCTCGGTCGGCACCAGGCGCGGTGCGCCCATGTTGACACCAATCTGGCCGTCGCTGCGGATATCCAGTTCGATGATGCCGCTTTTGGTCTCGACGCGAATCTGCCGCTTGGCGGTCAGGCGTTTGTCGAGCACGAAGCGGGCGAAACAGCGCGCACCGTTGCCGCACTGTTCCACTTCGGAACCATCGGAGTTGAAGATCCGGTAGCGGAAGTCCACGTCCGGGTTGCTCGGCGCTTCGACGATCAGCAACTGGTCGAAACCGATGCCGGTATGCCGATCGCCCCATTGCTTGGCGTGCTTGGGCAGGATGTGCGCGTGCTGGCTGACCAGGTCGAGGACCATGAAGTCGTTGCCCAGGCCGTGCATCTTGGTAAAACGCAGCAGCATGGGATTACTCCGGCAGCAGGCTTTCGCCAGCAAACAACTCGGCTACCGTCTCACGGCGACGCACTTCAAATGCCTGATCACCGTCCACCAACACTTCGGCGGCGCGGCCGCGGGTGTTGTAGTTGGAACTCATGACAAACCCATAGGCGCCGGCCGAATGCACGGCCAACAGATCGCCTTCTTCCAGGGCCAGTTCACGATCCTTGGCCAGGAAGTCGCCGGTCTCGCAGATCGGGCCGACGATGTCGTAGGCGCGCGCCGCTGCAGTGCGCGGGCGCACGGCGGTGACATCCATCCAGGCCTGGTACAGCGCCGGACGGATCAGGTCGTTCATGGCCGCGTCAACGATGGCGAAGTCTTTGTGTTCGGTGTGCTTGAGGTACTCGACCTGGGTCAGCAGCACGCCGGCGTTGGCGACGATGAAACGGCCCGGCTCGAACACCAGCGCCAGGTCGCGACCGTCGAGACGCTCGCGCACGGCTTTGATGTAGTCGGCAGCCAATGGCGGCTCTTCATCGCGATAACGCACGCCCAAACCGCCACCGAGATCGATGTGGCGCAGGTAGATCCCGCAATCGCCGAGGCGGTCGACCAGGCCCAGCAGGCGGTCGAGGGCGTCGATGAACGGCGGCAGGGTGGTCAGTTGCGAACCGATGTGGCAATCGACGCCGACCACTTCCAGGTTGGGCAACTGGGCGGCGCGAATGTACACGTCTTCGGCGTCGGCGATAGCGATGCCGAACTTGTTCTCTTTGAGACCGGTGGAAATGTACGGGTGCGTGCCGGCATCGACGTCAGGGTTCACACGTAGCGAGATCGGTGCGCGAACACCCAGCTCGGCGGCGACCACTTGCAGACGCTCCAGCTCATCGGTGGATTCGACGTTGAAGCAATGGACGCCAACTTCCAGGGCGCGACGCATGTCGTCACGGGTCTTGCCGACACCGGAGAAAACGATCTTGTCGGCGCTGCCGCCGGCGGCCAGTACGCGTTCCAGCTCGCCACGGGAGACGATGTCAAAACCGGCGCCAAGACGGGCCAGGACATTCAGTACACCCAGGTTGGAGTTGGCCTTGACAGCAAAGCAGACCAGGTGCGGCATGCCGACCAGCGCATCGGCGTATGCCAGGTACTGGGCTTCGATGTGCGCGCGGGAGTAGACGTAGGTCGGTGTGCCGAAACGTTCGGCGATGGCCGACAGGGCCACACCTTCGGCAAACAGCTCCCCGCCACGGTAATTAAAAGCGTCCATGGCGTTCCCTTATTGGTAGACGTCGTGCTTGTGTGCTTTGGACGGCTGCTTTTGCGAGGACTGAGCCTGCTCGGCGGGATCCTGGGAATCGTCGGGCAGATACAGCGGGCCTTTTTGACCACAGGCCGACACAAGGCAGGCAACCGCGACGAGCGCAGCAAGGGAAGAGATCAGGCGCTTCATGGCGAAATCCTTGAAAATGCATTAATTGCGCCGGAGTATACCGGCCACCCGTCAGCTTGCCTATGCGACGGGGCTCCCGTCCGGCGGGGCTTGGCACGATGCTGGTCAGCCGGGCGCAATCCCTGTGGGAGCGAGCCTGCTCGCGAAGGCGTAGTGTCAGTCAACATTGATGTTGAATATGATGGGCCCTTCTCAAGCAGGCTCGCTCCCACAGGTTTCGTGATCACCGTGGGTCGTTATCCTTTGCAATCACCGGGGCTCGCCCGTATCTTGCGGCGCTTGAGCGTGAACAGACACTTTTTGAGGTTGCCGTAATGAGTTTGACCGAAGCCCGTTTCCATGACCTGGTCGATGCCACCCAGCAGACGCTGGAGGATATTTTTGACGATAGTGGCCTGGATATCGATCTGGAGAGCTCGGCCGGTGTGCTCACCGTCAAGTTCGAAAACGGCAGCCAGTTGATCTTCAGCCGCCAGGAACCCCTGCGTCAGCTGTGGCTTGCGGCCGTGTCCGGTGGTTTCCACTTTGATTACGACGAAGAGAGCGAGCGCTGGATGTGCGACAAGAGTGAAGAACAGTTGGGCGAGATGCTTGAGCGCATCGTCAAGCAGCAAGCTGACGCCGAGCTCGATTTCGAAGGCCTGTGAGACCGTGACCCAGCCTGCGCCCGTTCGTCCGCCCAAACCGCTCTACAGCAATGTCAGCCCGGCCGTGCCTTCGCCGTGCAGCGGTGTGTGTCGGTTGGACGAACAGAAGGTCTGCCTTGGCTGTTTTCGCCATGTCGAAGACATCCGCGAATGGCGCTCGGCGGATGATGATCGTCGGCGTGTGATCTGCGCCCAGGCAGTCCAGCGCAAAGCCTTGGCATAAGAGCTTTTGTGGCGAGGGAGCTTGCTCCCGCTGGGCTGCGAAGCGGCCCCAAAAAGCTTACGACTGCTGCGCAGCCGAACGGGAGCAAGCTCCCTCGCACAGGCA
>NZ_JASCOM010000032.1:0-46393 GCF_029959925.1 Pseudomonas sp. PS02303 | reverse complement strand
GTCGAGCGATGCCCGTCCAGGGAGGGATGGCCGAGCTCGATTCTCCAGAAGGTAGCTGGTGACACGAGTGTTGAGCCCACCCAACTAGGGTGACGGAAATTTCTGGGGTTCCGGCTTACATCCCCTGATTCAGCCAGTGAACCGCCTGCTCCAGGTGTTGCAACTGCAACGGTGCAGCCTGCTTCGTTTGCGCCGGATGCAATGTGCGGATGCCTTTGAGCACCTGTCGCACCGTGGGCGTCTTGGTCGGATCAGGAAAGCCCTGGGCGATATGCCACTGGGCCAGGGCGGCCAGGCGCTGTTTGAGCGTGCTAAGGCTTAGGGTGTCGGCGTAGTCCACCAGGTAGCGCACGATGCTGTCGCTGGTGGCGGGCAGGAAGCCGCACCAAGTCACTTCGAAGTGCTCGATGGCCGATTGGTAACTGCGGCGAGTGTTTTCCCGCGTACCGGCTTGCAGATAGCGACCGACATCCTTCATCGCCCGAGATTGCCCTTTGTGTACTGGAAAACGGTTGTCAAGCGACCGTTTTTGCCCATCTGATTAAATAATTCATGATTACCCAATTCTAGATTATTGGTAGAAAATAAGGGAAATTCTTGATAAAGTGCTATGTATCTACATGGTATGTACCACAGAACGAAATCGTTAGGAGGCTCCGTCATGGCCCGTGGTGGAATCAACAAAGCTGTCGTGCAGAAAGCCAGGCATGCCCTCCTCGCCCGCAGCGCCCACCCCAGTATTGATGCGGTGCGCATCGAGCTGGGCAACACCGGTTCAAAGACCACCATTCACCGCTACCTGAAAGAGCTCGAAGACGCCGAGCGCGGCCGGGATGCGGCTTCGATCCCGCTCAGCGAACAGCTGGCCAATCTGGTCAGCCAACTGGCAGATCAGCTAGAGGAGGAGGCGCAGGCCGCGGTGGCCCTGGAGCGCGAACAACTGACCCGCGAACGGCTCGATTACCAGCATCGGTTTCGACAGGCCGAAAGCCGCATCCAACAACTGGAAGGCCAGACCGCGCTCGACGCGGAACGGCTTCAGACCACTCATCACGAGTTGCAGCAGGCACGCGAGCAACGGCAACAGGCCGAGATCGAGAACGCCCGCCTACAGCAGGCTAATCGTGACCTCGAGGAGCGGCACAAGGATCGCGACGCACAGATCCACTCGCTGGAGGAAAAACACCGACATGCGCGCGACACCCTGGAGCACTACCGACAGGCCAGCAAGGAACAGCGTGAGCAGGAACAACGCCGACACGAGTCGCAGGTACAACAACTGCAACTAGAACTGCGGCAACTGCAGCAGACCTTGATAATCAAGCAGGACGAGCTGACGCAACTGAACCGCGACAATGCACGCTTGCTCACCGAGGCGCGGCAGTTGCAAAAAGAGCGACATGCACAGCAACAGCTAGTGGCGCAGAAAACTCAGGCCCTGGAGGCTCTGCAGAGCACGCTGGCCGGCTCCGAACGCACGAATGAAGCCCTTGATCAGCGTTGTCGCACATTGCAGGAGGAGGTGTCCCGGCTGAGCGAAGCCTCCGCGCTTCAGGCGCAGCAGACGCAGGGCCTGCAGAAGCGCTTGGTCGAAGCCACTACACAGCTGAAGCTACTCGGGGCACCGCTTGCGAACAGCGATGGCGCATGTAGCACATGAACCGGCACACTGAGCCTATGCGCTGAGCGGAGGTGAAGATGACACTACTTGAGACTACCAATGAGGGGGCTGCGGAACCTGTCCGTTTGACTACGCCACTGGGCCAGGCCATTGGTAATCTGTTCGCCCGGGCCTTGCCGCTACTGGATGGCAATCCGCCAGGCTCGCTCAAAGTCTTCGTCTTCGGCGGCTGCGCGGTGCACCTGCTCACCCATGCGCGTGGTAGTGCGGACATCGATGCGGAGATCGAGGCGGCCCGCGTGCTGCGTAAGGACGAGATCATGGCCGTCTACACACCGCCAGAGGGTTATGAGGACGGCGACGGCCGCGACTTGCAGGTGTACCTGGACCAGAACTACACCAATGCCCTCGGGCCACTGCACGAGGACTACCGCGAGCGCGCCATCCCGATGGAGGGTTTCGAGGGTGAGCAGCCGCTGCATATCTTCGTTGCCGCCGGCGTGGATCTGGCCATCTCCAAGCTCGGCCGCTTTACGGAAAACGATCAATATGATATCGAACAGCTCATCGAATGTGGCCGTGTCGATGTCGGCCAGTTTGTTACACTGGCAACAGAGGCAATCGATTATGCCGTGGGCAACCGAAGCGCAATGCTAGGCTGCCTGAAACTGGTCATAGCGAAGTACCTGGAGGATGGGCGAGATGCCACGTCTGGATCGTAAACAAAGCTTTGGCACGCTCCTGGAGACTGTCACCCAGCAGCGTCTTAGCCAAGTTGCGTCCGATGCTCTTGTGGAGCTTGCCAAGCAGTTGTGGTACGAAGAGCGCGACCTCGTGCCAGTACTGCAGCGTGAAGTGGCAAGCAAGCTGCGCGAGCCTGAACAGAAGCTGCGTGCCCTCTATCTCGTCGACCTGCTGCGTCGCTTTCCCTGTGTATCAACGGACAAAGCCGCGCGCCTAAAAGGCTTTGTCAGCAGTTGGTCGAACCTGAAACCAGCAGAACGCTCACCTCGTGCGACCCAGCTTGTCTCTCGCTACCAACTCGACAAGCTGGCCTATGAATGGGGGCTTGAAGAGGACGTCAGCAAGCAGATGCAGGATGTCCTGGCTTTCCAAACCCGCCATTACGCCGCCACCCAGGGCGTGAAGACGGGCTATTCAGAGCCAACGCCCGTAAGCTAGCAGCAGGGCACGGCAAAATGGACGCGGAATGGCCAACTCAACAAATGACGACCAACGACTCGCTGATCTAACACGCGAGGCATTAGCCGACGTGAGCGAGGGTTTGGTGATCGATCACGCATTGGTCGAGACCTGGGCTCAGAGCCTTGATACCGACACCCCGGTGCCTTTGCCAACTCCAGATCGGCCTACTTAATTCGCAGCAGGCCGAACTGATCCTCAGCGGTATCAGGCTGAAGCCATTGCGCTAAGCGCGCCTTCGCTTGAGCAGGACTTCCATTCTGTTCGTTTAAATACAGCAAGTTACAGAACGAATGCACTAATTTTTGCCTCATCTCGGCATACCCCTGATTCCCCCCTTACCTCGGCATAACTTCAATCAGGCGTTCAGAGCCGATTCTATAATTGACTATAAAATCCTATAAAGCCCATCCTGAGTAACTTAGCGACGCTAGAAAGATATTTAAATACAATCAGTTGCAGCGCGTATGTCCTAATTTTCCTTTATCTCGGCATGACCCCCACAACTGCCGCGACACCGCCGACGAGCAGTGCCAGGGCGAAACGCTTGGCCATGGCCAGCCTGTCCATTGCAGGCTCACCCGCAGCAAGCATGGAAATCAGGTCATCCGTTTTCATGGCTCTGTTTACCTCTGATCACCATCGCCAGCGCTTTCAGGCCGCGATGGATACCTACCTTGACCGCAGAACTGGAAAGACCGGTCAGTTGAGCCGTTTCCTCTACCGAACGGCCTTCCAGTTTCACATGAATGATGGGCAGACGCTGACGCTCGGGCAGGTGCTGTAACAGCTTGCCCAGATCACGCCGGGCCTCCGCCGGGCGGCTATCCTCCACCTCGAACATGTCTTCGTCCAGCGAATCGGACAGCGCATCGCGGCGGGCGAACGCACGGAAGTGATCGGCCAGCTTGTAGCGGGCGATCGCCTGCACCCACACGGTCAGCGGCTGTTCGGCGCGATAGGTGTGCCTTGCGTTGTGCACGGCCAGCAGTACCTCTTGCAACAGGTCCTCGACCTCTCCCGGGCGCTGCGCCAGGCGTCGGCGAAGGAAACCGCGCAGGTGCGAACTGAGCGCGGTGAGGAATTCGCGGTATGCGGCCTCGTCGCCAGCCAACCCACCCAGAAGCAATGACTGCAGGCGCTCTTCGCGCGTGGCCATGACCTCATAGCTTGTAGTTCGCTCCATTGGCCGCCTTAGTTACACCGCAGGTGGATATTTTTCATTGAGCCCAGACTGCATCATATCGGCCGCAACGCCAAAGGTTTCAATCGGCGCAGGTGCACCGAAAGAAATCTCAACATTTTTCTGCCGCGCTGTAACCGTATCGACTGCTACGACGAATTACCTGTCGGACCGTCACACCGAGCTGACGGCCATCCAGTCCATTACGGAGATATGCCATGAAAAGCATCGCCCTCGCTACCGCCGCACTCGCCCTCGCCTCCATTGCATCCACCGCCATGGCCGACAACCAGGCCACGCCAAGCGTGGAAAAATGCTACGGCGTGTCCCTGGCCGGCAAGAACGACTGCGCCGCCGGTGCCGGCACCAGTTGCGCCGGCACCTCCAAGGTCGACTACCAGGGCAATGCCTGGAAGAACGTCCCGGCAGGCACCTGCACCTCGATCAAGACCCCCAAGGGCATGGGTTCGCTCACGCCGATCAAGTCCTGACCCACGGGGTTGCCGACCACGCCCGCACGGCACCGATGCGTGGCGTGGCCGGCGCACCGCTTTAGCACCGCCTGCCCGTCACCACGCTGCGCCCATGCAGGCCGCAGCCCGGCGGGATGCAAGCACCAACGTTGTGTATTCCCTGACGCCTTGCCGATACGACAGGCAACGCGCCAGGCCGTTTCAACGATCAGGGAGCGTTCAGCATGTTCGCCGTAGTGGGTCGGTTCTTCGGTAAGTCAGTCCATGGCAAATTGACCCTGGGCTTTGGCGCGGTGCTACTGCTATCGATCACGCTGTCCGGGATCGCCCTGCGCAGCATCAATCAATTGACCGACCGCAGCGAAGCGCTGGTCGAGAGTGCCTCTCTCGCCACCCTGATCGCGGCGGTTCGCCTCAAGGAAAACGAATTCGACCGCAATGGCCAGAGCAGTGCTGCCCAGGCCTACACCCGCGAGGTCGAGAAGCTGGGTGCGCGGGTGAATGAAATCCGCGCCAGCCTGGGCCCCGAGGCCAGCGAAACCCTGGATCACATCAGCGCCGTGGCGGGAGACTACGAACAAGCATTCGACAAGCTGGTAACGGCACGCCACCAGGCGACAAGCGCAGAAAAGGCCATGCTCCCCGCCATCGAGGCCATCGAGCAGCACTTCGGCAATGTCCGCCAGGCACTGTTTGACCTGCTGCCGGGCGGCGACCCGCAGAGCATCGAGCGGGCGCGCATGATCGTTGAGCTCGAAACCATCATTTCCCGGCTGCGCGAGCAGGTCCAGAGCTACATCGCCCGCCCCACAGCCGAAGGCGAACAGCGGGTGGCCCAGACCGCCGACAGCATACGCAATCGCGGCAATGAACTGTGGGAGCGGCTACCCAACGACACCCTGCAGGCGCAACTGGTGGAAGGGTTGCGGGCCGTGCTGGCCTACCAGGACCGGGTAAAGGAGTTGCAAAGCAGCGTGAGCCAGAGCGAATCGGTGAAGCAGACCCTGCTCGCACACTCCGAGGAGCTGCAACGACTCGCCACGATCGCCTACCAGCAACAGGTGCAGGGGCGCGATACCGATGTGCGCTCCGCCCATGGCGAACTGCTGGTGGCCCAGGCACTGGCATTGCTGCTGGGCCTCGGCGCCGCCTGGCTGATCACCCGGCAGATCGTGCCGCAACTGCATCGGGCCCTGGCCCTGGCACGGCACATCGCCGCCGGGGACCTCACCGGCAACCTGGACCATCGCCTGCACGATGAACTGGGTCAGTTGATGGATGCCATGCGGGAAATGGCGCGTCATCTCAGGCAGATCATAGGCCATATCGGTGCGAGCACCGAACGCCTGACGGTATCGGCGACCGACCTGTCGGGCGTGGCGACCCGCAGCAGTGCCGGGCTCAGCGACCAGCGCCACCAGACCGAACAGGTGGCGACGGCCATGGGCGAAATGGTCGCCAGCGCCCGGCATGTGGCCGAGGACGCGCGCCAGGCCTCACAGTTGGCGATCACCACCGAAGCCCGCAGCGTCGAGGGCGACCGGGTCATCAGAGAAGCGGTCGAGCAATTCGAAGCCCTGGCCAGCAATGTGCAGGTGTGCAACCAGGCCATGGCCCGCCTGCGCCATGATGGCGAGCGCATCAGTGGTGTACTCAACGTGATTCGTGACGTCGCCGACAAGACCAACCTGCTGGCGCTCAATGCCGCAATCGAAGCCGCCCGCGCCGGTGAATCGGGGCGCGGGTTCGCCGTGGTCGCCGATGAAGTGCGGGCGCTGGCGCAGCGCACCCAGAGTTCCACGCGGGAAATCGAAGCGCTGGTCCATGCCCTGCACACCGGCACCCAGGAAGCCACCACGCTGATGGAGCGCAGCGAAAGCATGAGCCACACCAGCGTGCAGCTTGCGCACAGCGCCGGGCATGTACTCGAGGAAATCCGTGAGTCGGTGGCGTCGATCCAGGCGGCCAACCAACAGATCGTCGTCGCCGCAGACCGGCAGACACAGCTTTCCGAGCATATCAACGAAAACATCACCACCGTGCGCAGCATCACCGAAAACTCGACCAAGGCGGGTGCTCGCATCGCCTCGGCCAGCCAGGAGCTCTCCAGCCTGGGCGCAGAACTGAACGAGCTGATACGGCACTTCACGTTCTAGGCATTCGACTGAAACCATACGGCCCGACCAAGGAACGCCTATGAACATTCTCCACTTGCTGGGCAAGCGCCCCGCGCGCCCTGTCATCGACGAAGCCTTGCTGTCCAGCCTGCTGACGCTGGCCTGGGTCGTGGAAGCCCGCGATCCCTACACCGGCGGCCATCTCTGGCGCGTTGCCCAATACTGTGCGCTGCTGGCCGAAAAAAGCGGCTTCGCACCAGCGGAGGTGGCGCGCCTTGCCCTGGGTGGTTTCGTTCACGACCTGGGCAAGGTCGGCATCCCGGATGCCATATTGAGAAAGCCCGGCCCGCTGAACGATGACGAATACGCGGTGATCCGCACGCACCCGGAAATCGGCCGGCGCATGCTCGAAACCCATCCGATAGCCGCGCTGGTGATGGATGCCGTGGCCTCGCACCGCGAAACCCCAGACGGCAGCGGTTATCCCCACGGGCTCGGCGCAGCGGATATTTCCACGATGGCCGCCATTACCGGTATCTGTGACGCCTTCGACGCCATGACCAGCTCCCGCGCCTACCGCCCGGGCATGCCGCTGGACAGGGCGCTGGGCATCATCGGTCAGAACCTCGGCACGCAGTTCAATACGCACTATGGCCGCCTGTTCATCGAACTGGGGCACGAGGGCCTGCTCGACGCCGTAATGGGGCATACCGACGCGGGCATTCCCCTGCGTCGCTGCGCGATGTGCGGCCCTACCGTGGTCCTACAGCAGGCTCACGTCGAGGGCGATCATGTCTTCTGCCCTTCGTGCGCCAGCGGCTACGAGTTGGTTCGCCCCACCCCGGACGCTGCCCTGGCACTGCGTGCAACCGGGCAAACCGGCAGCGCGGACGACCTTGCGCCCCAACCCGATACCGACCTGCTCGCCCGCCTGGCCCGGCAATTCAGCCCGGCCCGTGGCCCGGCCTGAGCCGACAGCCCCTACCAGCGCAACACACAACGCCCCAGCAACGCCCCCAATGCGGTGGGCAGGGCCATGCCCAGCACATACCAGACGCCCCAGAACGGCACGGTCATTTCCGGGCAGTGCAGGCAATAGACCAGGGTGGCCAGCGTACCGGCCAATGCACCGGCACCCGCCCCGGCCAGGGGCAGCCGGGTGGGCGCCAGGCCGCGCAGCGCCCAGGAAAAGGCAACGATACCGGGGAGCGAGAGCAGCAGGATCACCCGTATCAGCTACGTCTCTAACCATTGACACAGCAGTAGGCCTGCAAGATTGGGCTTTACCACTGAGTCAGTGAACTGCTCATTGACAGTCAATGTTTGCGCCTGATATTGACGCATCAGGAACGCCAAAAGTGGAGGATTGACAGAGGCATCCGGCCTCAGATTCTTAACGCCTCCAAACATTGACAGTTTTATTTGGGTGAATGCAAACGTGCCTTTGAAAAGGCAGTGCCGAAGCCGATGAGAATTACGACAATTTGCGGCCGAGCCAAGCACTAGCGGCGAGTTCAAACCTACGCCGAGGCTATATACAAAAATCACGACCTCACTGAAGCAGATATGCGCCGAGCGCTGTTTGGCGGTGCAGCCACTTGCGCAGACTCATGCCTTACATGAACATGACAATCTTTCGGATAACTCGAACATCCAGCCAGTGAAGGCTGCGGAGAAAAAGAAGATCGGTGAAAGCGTTCACCCCCGTGTTAAGGGTCACGCTGCGGGTCGGTAATGAGTTTGAGGGTAGGAAGCACACAATGGTCCATGAGGAGGATACGCTCAGTACGCGTCTCGCAGAACAGAAAGCGATCAAAGCGGCCAGGAAGAATTACCGCCTTGTAGAGTTGGTTTCTGTAAAACCGATGTAGCGTGGCTCATCGACTTGCCACCAAAGATCAGTGCACCCGTTATAAGACCATCCCCTCGGCAAACCTGAATCAGCAGTTTCTCGACCATCCGAGTGCCCTGGGTAGTGGATAACAGTGCGAGGGGCTGTTCCTTGGCAAAACGTTGCTTAGGCTTGCTCAGCCAGCGCTGGGCTTTTTTGACGTCTCCGAACAGCGCCTCTGCCATTGCTGTCACATGTGCAAGTCGGAACAACCGATCACTCTCGTCCAGATTTAAGCGTTGTCGGCGAGCCAATCGGGCGTTAAGGGTCCCAACCGGCATAATCTTTTCAAGGGCGACTGCGTCGTACACGCCAGATTCGCTAAGCAATTTGAATCTCTCGGCTGCGAATCCTGCCGCGATAATCTCGTGGTTCTCTTGCTCTGATGCCCCTACGCCAATTTGAAGTGAAACTCCAAGATGACGTCGGTAGTGACGGTACACCGGTTTAGGCAGCAATTCAGCCAACATAGGTCGCCTCTTGACCGGCCATGTTCCACGACGGGTGACGTTCTTCTAGGAAATATGGGCTGGTAGTACAGCCCTGTCAACGTCGGCATCTGACAACAAAAATTCCCCGGGAAGGAAATGTTGCTGCTCAAGACTTCAACTGACGCGTCCACACGAGCATGCAGGTTCTCCTCACGTATTCACATGCCCGGCCGATAACCACTATGCCCTGCTGGGCACTGGATAACGGAATTAGGGATGAACCGGATGATGTTTCGCAACGCTCTCGCATTTACGCTGGCATTAGTGGCCTGTAACTCAATAGCAGCAAGCTTTGATTGTTCTAAGGCCGCAAATTTTGCGGAATCCAGCATCTGTAATGACGGCTATCTGAGTGGCGTCGACAGCATTCTGGCGCGCTCCTATCAAAAAGCCCTCGCTGAAACGGAACACCCGGATGAGCTACGGCAATCACAACGCGAATGGCTATCGGTGCGAGACCAGTGCACCACCCAGAAGTGTCTCGATCAAACCTTGGGAGCTCGTGTCACCTTTCTGGATAGTTACTCACGCGTTGAAAAAAGTAAGGCATACGCTGCAGAAGAGAAGCTGCGCAAGGATGAGTATGAAGCTCAGCGCCAGGCAGAGGATCTTGCCAACTCACAAAGAGATCAGCAGTACCGGATCGCTCAGGAACAATTCCGTCAACAAAAACAGCAATCTGCTCAGCCGCACCAGGTGGCTCAAACACAATCACAAAGTGTGCAACCGGCGCCCTCCTCTCAGAGCCCAGCCAATGTGTTTTCGGCACAGCAAGTGCGCCCTGCTCAGCCTGTAGCTGGGAAACCAGCAGTGCTACGCATGTGGCAGGCCTTCTGGGCAGGCCCGGCATGGAAATACACGCTCTTGATAGGATCTTTGATCACCTGCCTGGCGATCTGGAGACACCACACAGAGGCTGCCACGATCTACACCGACTACACCGATGCTGCGATCACGAATGCGCTGCCCGCGATCGGAGCGGTTGCGGCTCTGATCCTTCGCTGGCTTGAAATGCCTGGCTTGGTCTCAGGGATAGCGTTGGGTACCGGGATTATCTTGGCCATTGCATATGCCGTATTCGCGACCTTCCGGACAAACCAGGGAGCTCTGAGTATCACCCTAGTTATTGTTGCCAAGCTCACTCTCATCACAGTGTTCTACGCGTTGATTGGAATGCTGATCGCGTCTCTCTTTTCGAACAGTGCCAGACGCAAAGGTGAATCCCAAGCGCGTGCTGCTGCTAGAAACAGTCGAGAGAAGAAGCAAACGATGGCTCTGATCACAGGCTTGTCGGTGGCTTACACCGCTTTTACTGCCTGGGTCTGCCGGCGACCTGAGTTCACCTCACTTTCCGAATGCCTGGAATTTGATACAGCACCTGCATAAGCCAGGGCGATCGGAACGCGATCGCGTGCTTTAGTAAACAAGTAGCCCGGGAGATTTCCTGGGCTTTTTTTGTGCCACGTTACTATCACTGCAGCACCTACACATTTGCTAACCAAGTTTAGTAGCACCCCAGCGGTCAAAGGTGAATACCCAAGATCAAATTGGGGCAGAATTCGACGATCAAAATGGAGCACATAAATGAAGTGGATTAAAGGGGTGATTGTCGGCGCATTCTTGCTCGTAATCACTGGTGCGGGACTGGGTCTGTTTTATGTTTTGCCGCAGTACGACGTGGTGGCCATCACCGGCGTTGAGGTAAAACGTGTGGACGATGACGGCGTCATCAATGCTGAAAACCCGGCCGACGGCCCGACCCGGGACGTGTATTTCATTAACACTGAACACCCAACATCGAAAGTGGTAAAAGTTTACCGAAACGACGACACCGGCTGGAGTTTTCCGTGGTACTTCAAGTTTGATTCGGCCGACGTTCAGGCAAAGGCTCAGGGTTACTCACGAGATGCCCAGCAACTGGCGCTGATCCGTTACTACGGCTGGCGCATTCAAATCTTGTCCGTGTTCCCAAACATCACAGACATCGAAGCCACAAACAGTCGCGAAGAGCCGTTTCCTTGGTTCAACACGATCTTCCTCAGCGTAGGCACGCTACTGATTTTGTTTGTGGTGTTTTTCATGCGCCGGCGATTCAAGCGCAAGACCAGGGGCGAAGTACTGGGTTGAACAGTTGAACCACCCGCCTTTTCAGCTTGGAAGATTCGTTAACCGCAGAATGAATGCCAGTCAGTTACCTGACTGGCATTTTTTTGTAGGTGCGATTCCTTGTTACGGCTAGGCTAAAGCAAGCCAGTCAGCGCTTTACCATTTCACACTGACGTCGCATGTCATCGTTTTTGATGCTCCCGCAACTGCCATTGCCAGTCTTGGCGTAGCACAGGTATCGCTGGTCGTCGTCGCGGATACTCGCGCAACTGCCGTTGCCTGTTTCGACGTAGCAGGCGTTACGCAAGTCGTCATTGTTGATGCTTGCACAGCTTCCGTTGCCCTCTTTCACGTAGCAGTATTTGCGCTTGTCATCATCACGGATACTCGCACAACTGCCATTGCCGGCCTCCACATAGCAGGTAGCGCGCAGATCGTCGTCCTTAATGCTCGCGCAACTCCCATTCCCTTCTTTGACGTAGCAGTAGGCGCGTTGATCGTCGTTGTTGATGCTGCCGCAACCGGCGTGAGCGAAGCCGCTGAGCGCCAGCAGCATTACCAAAAATAGCCTCATCCCACCCTCCATTAATTGCCAAACGCTACCTGAAACTGTTCGTAATTGCCGCCTCGATAACCGTGGTTCGGGCACAAGAAGGCAAATGACAGATCAGCCGCGAGCTTCTTTCTGAAGGTCGTCCAACTCGTCCACGATGTCTTCATCACGATCCTCGAACGCTTTGGCCATATCACGCTGTAGATCAACCTGGACTTCCATGGTTTTCTTGGCCAATTTCATGCCGTCCTTAGAGCCCATGATAATTTTCATCGCCTGATCCGGATGCTTGCTGGCCTCGATCATCAATTCGAGTTCGTCGGCATCAAAGTGATCTGCGTAGACCTGGACCAGGGTGTCTTTCAGTAGGTCCTGGGAAATGTTGTCCTCGATCACGGCCTTGATTTTTTCTGGCGCGACTTCGCGATATTTGGATGCATAACCCGACGTGGCGACTTGCACTACCATCTTGTATTGGACGTCCATGCCCATCAACTTGACCAGTTCTTCAGCTTTGTCCTGGCTTGAACCGCAACCGGCCAGCAGCACCGAGCAGAGCGCCGTGATTGCCCATTTGGAAACGTTCGTCATGAAATGCCTGCCTTTGTCTTGAGATTTTTTTAGGTGACCGTGGAGTACGGCGGACCGCACTCCAGGCTCTAGGAAATGTGGTGATCAGTTCGTCTCAAGCGTGAAGCTTTTGCTCACGAACAGGCCGGAAAATAACGACTTGTCTTCCTTGAAAATGTAGGACTCTTCAAACTTGGCATCGGTGGCCAGCTTTTGAGCGATCGCGCACTCCGAATCGCTGTGATCCTTGCCCTTGACTCCAAAGTCACTCTGATAACCTGATAGGCCTGTTTCATTGCAAAAGCCGGTGAACTCCTCACGCTTGGTAGCGGCCTTGAATTCGTCGAACGACTCCTTTAACTGGTCGAAGCCCTTGTAGGTCAGCGAGTAGCTGGCCACCTTGGTCTTACGAGCAAAGTCACCTGCGGCTTCCGCAATTACGGCCTGGCCCATGGACGTACTGTAAGCCCCCATGATGAAGCCACTTAGCGCGCTCTTGAGTTGCGCCTGGACATCGTCAAGCTCTGGGATGGACGCAAATTTAGCCTCGCGCACAATCCGGCCAACTTCGCTGCCGTCATTACGATGCACCACTACAAACTCGACCGAGCCTTCGCCGTCGCTGGAGCGCGTGAGCTTGAAGTCCAAGTCAACTTTGGTGCCGAACTCCCCTGTAGCGCCGGTGATAAATGCACCAGTGAACGGCAGACGTTGGACGATATTGCTACCCCACGAGTAGGGCGACTTGACCACGCCTCCGTACTGATCCATCTCCGCGCGCGGCTGGATCTCATCCGCTACTTCCGAAGGCAGGACCACATCTGTGCCTTTGTGCGACAGGTAAGGAGTACTCATGTCCATGCCCAACAATTGGACATGAATCTCGCCCTTCTTGTTATCACCTTCGCGGCTAACCTTGAGGGCGTCGGCCTTCAAGTAAACGCCACCGGCACGACCGCCACCAGTACTGGACGAAAGCAGATACCGTGACCATTCGACCAGGGCAGACTCTTTTGCCCCGGAGTCCATTCCACCGAGCAGCCCCATAATCCCTTTCAGGAATTTATCTGCGCCGTTGGTCTCTGCTGCAACCAGGCGGATTTCTGGTGTTTCAACGGTGACGTTTCCCGACCAGAAGGAATAGGAAATATCTCCCTCGCTCAGGACGTTCTCGAGGAAGTACTGTTCCTTCATCTCATCGTACTGACGCAGCGCTTGCTTCTTGCCGGAGCTCGATAACCCCACACCAGCCGCAAGAATCGCAATACCGGCGACCGCAGCGGCGATGAGGATGTGCTTCTTGTTCATCGTTTTCATAGTCGGTTGCCTTACTGAATTTGAGCAGATGCTTGCTGCCAATCAATCACGTGCTGCTGAGAGACTGCAGGCGTCCAGTTGAAGTCGATCCCGGCGCTAGGAAATTCCTTGGCCAGTACGGCACCAAATGACACTCTGTCAGCACAGTGGTCTTGCTTGCAGGCCTCAGCCGCGCCAGCGGTATACACGCGATACGTAGGAACGGCGCGACCGTCTTCGAGCGGCAGGAAGGGTGTCATGTTTGCCGCCGGCAGCACGTACCACTGGCTCTCCAGTTCAGCATCAGCCTGTACACGCCCCTTACGTGGGAAGTCGACCTCGTAGAAGTCGCCGCTCTTTCCGGTGACGTGAATCATCATCGGCACAGCGGACTTTGAAGAGCTCGGGTCCTGCATTGCGATCGGCGATGGGAAGGTGACTTTGATACCGGCCATCTGCGCCAGCGCTTCAGCCTCCCGACCTTCGAATTCCTTCATCCCGGATTTGAGTTGTTCGTAACGCTCCAAGACGCGTGTGTGCAGCTCAGCCATTTGCTGCTGCAGGCGACGTACTTCTCTCATGCGGATCTCCTCGCGACGCAGGGCGAAGTTATTGCCTTGGCGAGCATCGAAGTAAAACTCACCACGGTTCTCGCCCATACGCGTTTTGAGAATGTTGTCTTTGGTTTCCGACGCGTATCCCTCGGGGTAAAGCGCTTCGAAGTTCTTGGCGAAGAAGAGGTTCGACAGGCCGACGGTCGTTGGCGACGTTGCCTTCACCAATTGGTAGACCTCAACCACAGCGCGCTTCAACTCAACCGCATCAAGAGCAAATGCCTCATCTGCAGTGATCACTACGTAATACGGATCACTGGAGAACGGCGACAGGACACGGTAGTTGGGGCGCTCAAAGGCCAAATACACCTTCATGTTACGCGCAGGCAGTTCACCCACCTGAAAGAGTGCTTGGTCTGCCCGGCTATTCAGGAAAGAAAGCGCCTTGCCTTTCACCGCTGGGACCAGTGCCTGGTTGAACATCAGACCGCTCGGGTGCACGGTTGTTTTTGACCAGGTATCACCGCGATAGGTGTTCGGTACCGCCCAACGCAATTTGTCAAAGGACCCCTCGGCATAGCCTGATGCAGAGCAAGGCATGGCGGGTGTCGACGCAAAGGACAGACTTGGATCGGACTCATCAGTTACCGACTTACTGATAACCCATTTGCATCCGCTTCCGTCGGTAATCCCCATCAGGTTCTGGTTGGCCAGCACCAATGAGCGGCCGAAGTCACCGGTAGGAACGGCGGCAACAGCGGCCGGCGCTTCAGCTGGAGCGGCAGGCTTAGGGGCGGCGGCTGGAGCTGCCTCCACAGGTACTGTGGCCACGGCAGCTACAGGAGCAACAGGGGCAACGGGCGCAACCGTCACAGGTACTTGAGCCACCGGCACCGGTTGCACTGGCGCGGGTGAAGCCTCTGGTGCTGGTTGTGGTATCACAGGTGCCGTTACAGGCGCTGGGGCCGGTGCAGCAGCCACAGGCGCTGCGACGGCAGGCTCAGTAGGCGCAGCGGCGGCTGGTAGTACAGACGCAGCCGCCCCAGCTGCTGGTGGCGTAGGAGGAGAAGCCACGGGGGCTACCGAAACAGCGGGCGCGGCAGCGGCCGGAGCGGCAGGCGGTGAAGTCAGCGTGGCCAGGCCCAGATTGGTCGCATTGCCCGCACCGGTGGCGTAAACCGCCCCCTTTGCGTCGACTGCTTTCCAGGTGACCTTGGCCGTCGGGCATTCCTGTCCGAGAATATACGGGAGCTTCGATAGAAGCGTGTTCAGCGGCTTCTGGTCATCCCACGTTGGACGCTGCATGGTGATGGCCACTTCTGGTTTGCACCAGGTGGTCGCCTCACCATCGACGTTCACCTGGATCTGTTCTGTCTTCGAGTAGGCGAGCTGGTGAGCCCAGGCTTGCGGCGCGATGCCGCAAGCACCCACTACAACGAGAGCGAGTGCGCGGTTTTTCATGAAGATCCCTTAGATGAGTTCCCAGGTGCCGTTGGCTTGTTTGCAGAAGGTGTTCTTCTCCTGCTCAGTGTTTCCGTCGGCCGCTTTGAGGCTCACGGTCACCGGCCGGCAAGACGTTTCAGCAGCGACCTGCTGAGTTGGCAACGTCGGGATCGAATCCAGATCGAAGGCCTTTGTTTCCTTGTCGGCAGCGACGTTCATCTCGTCCAGGTTGGCCGCGGGCTTCACACTCTTCGCAACGGCTACTGATTTTGGTTCAACCAAATCTTTGTGGACGTAGCCGACAGTGACACCCTTGCGGCCGACAAGAATCCAGTCGCCTGTCGAACCAACGGCAGTGAACTCGGTGCCGGGTTTCAAACCACCCACTTTGTCTGCGCCTTTTTCAGGCGCGGCGCGGACGTTCGAACTGCTTTTGGTGACGTACTGCTCGTTAATGAGTTTCATCGAAGGGACGGCAACGATCTTAGGTGCACGTTTCACTTCAACCGTTTTGGTTTGGGTGAACTCTTGGCCCTGAACGATCTCCGCCGAAGCGCCGGAATGCGCCGATGTCCAGGACACAGGCAAACTGGACCCGCTCGGCGAGGCGTTCAAAGCATCTTGCGTGCGTTGCGCCAGGGCCTGCTGATCCTGCTCATCGAGTTTTGCACCGATTTTGTTACCGATGTAACCGCCCAGTGCACCGCCGACCAGGGTTGCCACGATCCGTCCGTTGCCTTTCCCGATGAACTGCCCGATGACAGCGCCAGCGACGACACCCACTGCGGTACCAGCCTGTTGCTTGTTGATGCCCAACTCAGCGCAGCCAGAGGTTGATGCTGCGATGGCCAATGCCAGTACTGAAACGAGAAACTTTTTACGCACGGTGACTCTCCCTTTGTGTAGGTCACTCTGCTTTCAGCAGAGGCCTTGTGATGTTGTAAAGCATTGCTTCTGAGGACATGGCCCAATGGAAAACGGTGGCAAGCACAACTGGCTGTTTGCCCAAGCTCCTGAACGCATCTCTATAACCGGGGCTATCGACAATTGCGTTGCCAACAACGAGAGGCAGCATAACGATCGAAATCACGGCGACCGGTCGAACGAAGCGAATTCGCCCGGGGAGGCTTCGAAGCGCCTCAATACCCGAGATGATCAAGACCACAAGACTGATGCCGCCGAAGAACAACCCGCTAAGAAGGGAGAAGGGGATAAACCACATATTCTTGAGGACGTTCAAACCCTCAGCGCCGTGGATGTCGGTGTGAGCGACGTCATAGGCCATGTTGTCGGCAATGCCAGGCAGATAAGCCTGGTACTGCTCTCGCGTAGCCAGAAGGTTCATGCCCTTCACATAGAGAGGACCGAGCTTGGTTTTCGCCATGTGGCGAACCTCGGTGGTGTTGGCCAGCGCATCTCGTGTCCGCACACCGGGATTGATTGACCGGGCATACTCGTCAATGGTCGGCTGGTACCCCAGATCTGCCCCAGCATTCGGCCACTTGATCGGTCGCCACTCACTCCCCGGAATTCCCCCTGCACGAAAACCTTCGAGCTGTGCATACGCCCTGCTGATGTCACTGATGGAGGGCACGACAGTTTCTTGCAGCCGCTCGTATAACGCGTCTCCATTACGGACGGTGTAGCCACGAAAAACTGCAGCTGAAAAGCCTTGGAAGTTCTTGTCGATGCGCTCGACGTAGGAGCCTTGAACACTCATCAGAACGCCGAGGTTTGCTATGAAAGCCTTGCCCTCTCCCTGGTCCTTGTAGGCCTTGTAGGGTATCTGCGGAATAGTCAGGGAGTCGTAAAGCAACCCCTTTTTGGTGACGTATGCGTAGAGGCTGCTAACCCGTAGCGAGCCGGGGAATTGCTCGGCGATCCAATCCGGAGCGGCCCCCTGAAACCACCAAGTCAACGGAGTGACAACAAGTGTCGATGCTGCGAGCCAAACCCACAGCACCCTCCCCTTGCCTTGGTAACGTCGATAGCAGATTCGCCATACCAGCAAGCACATGCTCGTAGCCGCCAGGATCTGGCTATACGTCTCAAGGACTTCGAGTTTTCGGAGGGGGATATCAGCGCCAGCGAAGTTGAGCAGCTCGGCGTTGAACAGCAGACTGCAGATCAAATAAAGGGCGTTCAAAACAACAAGTGCGATTAGCATCCAACGGGTCCTTGTCAGAAATTAAACGCCAGGCCCTGGATGATAAGGGGGAGCGCGAATAGATGTAGCATATTGCCATCTAGCAGAAGACGGCACCACTCAAAATGCCCCGTCGAATTCCGATGCAGAACGCCGGGCAGATGTTTTCGTTACCTACGATCAGAACTTAACGGGACTGAGAGGACTTTCAATGCCGGGCACAACATTCCCTCCCGCACGTTCCAATTCTGGGTTTCAGACGGTGTGTAAATGGAGAATGGATGTCTCGGCGGTCGCCGGCGGCCAAGCCGTTAAACTGCATCAATGCGATCAGTCCCAATGAGGGGATCTTTCCCCTTGGCCGGCGTTCGCGCTCAAACAACGAAAGCGCAGCGCATGAACAATGCATTGCGAAAACCCATGGAATAGGCGGCATGAATTGAATCAGTCACTCAAACCCGGCGAGAACACAACGATCTCTTCCTCCCAAGGGCGGGTGGAAGTTACCCATGCGGCAGGTAACAACCTGGACGTAAACCTTACTGCGTTTTTGGTCACCGACACTGGCAAGGTGGTGGATGACAGCGGCATGGTTTTCTTCAATGCACCCGTGCACTCTTCAGGCGCGGCGACATTCGCGCCCCCGATCGCTCATGGCGACACGGTCAGTCACAGCATCAGCTTCGACTCGTCTCGACTCCCGTCCAATATCACGAAGATCGCAATCACTTTGACGCAAGACGGCAACGCCGGCGGCTTCGAAGCAGTCAAAGACCTTCGCGCTATCGTCATTGCCGGGGACCAAACCCTGGAACTGGCACCTGAGCCCTTTTCACAAGAGACGGGCATCATCGTGCTTGAGTTGTACGTCCGGAACGGCCAGCTCAAGGCGCGCTCTGTATGGCAAGGTTTCGCCTCAGGTCTTGCCGGACTCTGCGGGTTTTATGGCATCGAAGTTGAAGACGTTGCATCCTCCGCGCCGGCGGCGACACCTGCACCGCCTCCAAAGCCCGTCAACATCGCCAAGACCGTGGTTAAACTGGACAAACCTGGCAGCAGCCACAAGGTGTCCCTCGAAAAAGGGCCGTCCGCTCCAAAGGTTATTCGGGTCAGCGCAACGTGGGTTGATAACGGCGACGGATCTGACAATGACGACCTCGATCTGCGGATTGGCATCCTTCGTCCTGATGGGCGAATGTCCATCATCCAGGCACCTGACAAGCGTGGGGCTTTTGACGTCGATCCCTTCGTTTTCCATACCGGTGACGTAGTCTGCGCCAGCGCCTCCGCTCCAGGTATTGAAACCGTCGAAATTAATCCAGCAATCTCGCAGCTCATGGGGGGCAAGGTAGTGCTGGTCTGCAGCGTTTATTCAGCAGTAGACAACGGTGCGGTTTCGGTGGCATCGCTAAAACCAAAGATGCGGATGGAATACGGCGACCAGGTCGTAGAGTGCGCATTCGAATTCAAGTCCGGGTTTTTCAGCTCAATGGTGTTCACCTATGTAATCGGTCAAATCGAAATTGACCAAGATGGTATCCATCTAAGTCCATCCGGAGTTACCTCCAAAGCCGGCAGTGAAGCCACCCCCTGGCTGACTCGGAAGGGAGACAAAATTGAGCTAACGATGGACGGCCCACACGTATTCAAAGGGCGCCCAATCGAAAGGAGCGGCAAAAAGCAGTACGTCTAAGCTTTCGTGCTAGTAGGCGCTTTAAGCAGCTTCATGCCTGACCAGTACTCCCGCGACGGCACACGGCCGCCGCGGGATTTCTATTTTGGTTGTATGCCAGCATCATCGGCCTCATAAACCCATGTTGAATCGCCCCGCGCCCTCGAACAAAACAGCTCTTCCCATAGGAACTTCCCGCGGCGACCTCACTGGCCGTATAAGACTTGCAGGAACTTCGAGCGCCGTTAGGTTTAACCCGACGGATGAACCAGCCGCCGGTGCAGATACGGCTGTTTCACCAAGGCCATCTCATCATCAGGCGCTCTAATCGTCACAAAGGAACCATGCATGCAGATCACCCAAGGCCAGCGCATGTCGCTGGCAAATATTCTTCCCGGTCTATCCTTCACTCTCTCGGTCAACATCGAAAGCCCCAGCGTAGTCGACTTCGTCTGTTTCGGTGTCGACGACCAAGGCAAGCTTTCTGATGATCGCTATATGGTCTTCTTCAATCAGCCTGTTACGCCTTGCAGCAGTGTGAAGCTTGCTGCGGGTGGCCAGTTTGAAATTAATCTAGCCATCCTGCCCGCCACTATCGATCGCTTGATCTTCACTGCCTCCATCGACGGTGCCGGGGCGATGAGTGACATCCGGAATGGCAACTTCAAAGTAATCAGCCCCGCTGGTGAGATAGGAGCGACCTGCGCGTTCTCAGGGCTCACGTTCACAACCGAGAAAGCGGTAATGATCGTTGAGCTTTACCGAAAGAATGGGGAGTGGCGGTTGGCCTCTAACCTTCAGGGTTTTGCTGAGGGCCTGGACGCTCTCGTGAGGCACTTTGGCGGCGAAGTTACTGAAGAAGCTGCACCGGCACCAGCACCTGCCCCATCTCCCTCCACAATCTCTCTGGAGAAACGTGTAGCTGCTGTCGCGCCGGAACTGGTCAGTCTGGCCAAGAAGGCACAGGTAAGCCTCGAGAAAGCCTGCTTGGTTGGGATGAAAGCTCGTGTTTTGCTCGTGCTCGACGTCACCGACTCGATGCGAAATCAATACAAAACCGGCCGCGTACAGGAAGTTCTCAATCGTCTTGTGCCCATCGCCGTAGCCATGGATACAGATGCCGAACTTGAGTGCTGGACATTCGCCGAACGGCCACTGCGACTCTCACCTGTGACGCTTACCAACTACCAGAACTTTGTCGAATCCGACAACAATGGCTGGACCAAGTGGGACGTCGGTCGGCGTTACAATGATGAACCGAGAGCGATCCAAAAAGTGATCGAATCCTTCCAGGCGTCCAAAGACAAAACCCCTATGTTTGTCGTTTTCATCAGCGACGGTGGCGTTTCTGAAAACCGCAAGATCACGCAACTGATGGTGGATGCAGCGAAGCTGGGAATCTTCTGGCAATACGTTGGTTTAGCAGGCCGGAATTACGGCATTCTGGAAAAACTGGACACCATGCCCGGGAGAGTCGTGGACAACTGCGGATTCTTTGCCCTGGATGACCTTCACGACATGACGGAAGAGCAGTTGTACGACCGGCTGATGCAGGAATTCCCGATGTGGATCTTGGAGGCAAAGCGCGAAGGAATCATTCGCTAATCCTCTCCTGCACTGCCCTGCCTCACACCGCGGCGGCTCAAGCCGCCGCGGTTGTCTTCAGTTCAAGACCAACATATCCATCGGCGTCACCTCAACAAAACGCGCAGAGCGGTCCAGCTTTACCACTGCGCCACACGCGTTCAGGGTCGCTGCAGGATCGATCGCATCCAGACGATTAAAATCAATCGCATCCCACTGATCTCGGCCTACTAAGACCGAGAGCACGTAGTGATCATCCACCGCACCGGTTGCGGTGTTGTTACGCTGAATGTAGCCCGACACCAGGATCTTCTGGATCGCTGGCAGTAGAGCAAATACCTCTCCTACAACTCGAAACAGAGAGCCATAGCACAGCGCGACAAAGTCTCTGCGTACCTGGGCATCCGAACGATTTTTGAAGGTTAGTTTGCCGTTACCCCGGGCTTCAGCGCTGCGCTGCGGGATATCGCCCTCATCAGGTAAATCAACATCGAGCGCGACGCCGGTAACGTCTTGTGAGAACTCATAGGCCACTTGGGTTTCTTTTGGCCAGGCAATGCCGCTCAACACATAGTCCAGGGCACGTTCCATCTGAGCACTGAAGCCCTTTGCCGCCAGCCGGAATGCTTTCTCGATTTCGGTGCGTTCAAGTTCATGGGCGTCCCGCGTGGACTGCCAGTTCGCGAGGTCTTGTTGATACTGCTCTTCCGCCGACTCAGCCTCACGCTCAATCTTCGCGCTGCGAAGGAGCATTCGATCCATCAAACCCGGTGTTTGCTGAGCAGGCCTGCGGGGCTCTTCAATGGCGAATGGAGCTGGGATTACCGGCATGGCCCCCGGCCGAGGCGTCAGGAGGTGCACGCCTAGGCAGGATTCAAGCTCCTGATTGACCTTATCAGCTGCTTTGGTCAGCAAGTCCTGAATGGAGTCGGCCATCTCGGATTTGACGCGTTTGACGACAGCCGCCGGCAACTCGATGTCATCCATGTCCGTAATCAACAACGTGCCATCGTCGTTTACCTTGACCTTTACCTGGCCCGAGTATTCGCTTCCGGCAGGACCTGGTTGGGAACTACTCGATCTACTGGGCCGGTCGATCCTCTCACGGTATGAAAGACCAGTACCGGGTAACCCAGCATTGAGAAAGGTGCCATTGCGGCCCATCGTCATACTCAAGCCCCGGGGGCCAACTGAAGTGCTGATCCCCTTCCCGCTGATGTTAAGGCGTACGCCAGGCACAATCGTGATTCGCTTGCTGAAACGAAATCCCATGACTACTCCTTGATCCTTATTCCTGGATTCTTTGTTGTTTGAAATGCCGGCATCGGTCGGAGCCCCTACGATAGGCTCGACGTCCATTTACATCGGAGGTCGCGCCTGTGGCAATAGCGCAACCACCGATATATCACTTATGCCCGTCCGGCAATGTAATCGTCGATCGAACTGAATTGCCGATTGCGGCACATCCAGCCTGAGAGGAATACGAATATCGTCGTGGCAAGAACTGCCCAGCCGCGCCGCCGCCGGGCCTCACTTTTGGTGCGGGCACCACCGCACAGCAGGAGGGCCATCATCAGGAGGTAGAAGGTCAGCAGAATGACCTTTGCGAAGAGGGATAGAAGAAAAAACCAGATGCTGTTGCTTCTGTACGTTTGAATAAGCACCTGCAATGACATAAGACCACCAAGGACACAGGCAGCAATGATGGAGTAGTTGCGTGGGACCTCGAGCCAGGCGCTCGCGACGAAATACGCACCAATTCCCAAGATTGGAGTCAAGGTTGTCCAAAGCGCGTCGGTGTAGTCCTGATAGATCGTAATGGTCCCCCGGCGGTGCAGGTAAATGCAGACCAGCAGCAACATTGCCATCACGAACAAGCCAATCTTCAAGTTCAGGATCGCTTGATGATCATCCGCTGCACTTCGCGTCGCTGCCGACTTCACCACGGCAGAGACCATTGGAGAAGAAGCAGCCTTTGAAATCACATTTGTTTCAGATTGATCAACCCGGGTAGCGGCAACGGAGGTTGGCGCTTTAGATGGCAGATCAACCTTGGTGCGTGATAGAGCACTGAGCCGCTCATTCATCGATGCGGATAAGCAACTGGCGGTCTTGCAGTTGTCACGCAGGCGCAACCAGTCTCGTTGGTCTTGACGGACCTGTCCCTTGTTCGGCGCTGCGTCTAGAGCGCGGACATATTCGGAGTTCATCTGCTCATCCAGATGACTGAGTGCAGAATCTGCGCAAATCGATTTCTCAGCAAAGCTTGCAGCTTTGTTGCAATCAAAGCTGGTGGCATTTGAGTGGGCTGAGACTAGGGTGAGCAACATTACGAAAAGGCCAGAGCCGATGTTGAGTCGCGACATATTCGATTTTCCCTTCATTTTGTTTGCTCCAGCGTTTCGCCAGAGCCCTGCCTAACCGCGCTCGTATGCGAACGCCTAGGTGCCTGATGTCTGGCTCTTATTTACGACGTTGGGACCTGAAGAAATGTCGTGCCGTCCCACTTGTAGTTTTCGGTGCTCTGAACACTCGGGCAGCAATCTGCATCATCCGGACCGACGGAGAGAACAGTCAGCCTGACGGTTTGGGGGTCAACAACCTGGATGTCCTGGACACCATTGCCGACTACAGCTTTCCCACGGAACTCCCAGCCTGCCGAACCGCCAATGAACGCGGCAAGTGTTTGGAAGTAGCCATTTCCACCACCCTGGCCTTCGATCGTGTAGAGCACCACAGCATCCTTGATGCCGTCGCTATTCAAGTCTGCAAAGATGATCTGACGGCCGTCCTTGTATTCATCCCCGCCATCCTGAGCAATCTCACTCGCAATCATCCGATCTGCAGATGCAGCAAGATCGGATGGCACTAATGCCTTTGCCTGAACTGCAGGCACAACGGACTGGCTCGCTGGCTCAGCTGCAAAGGTAACTGGAGCGGCCGGAGTCTGAGTCGGTGTGTGAGGAACCTTACCTAACAAGATTGCCTCGGTCTCAGACATTGGCTCGGCAGGCTTAGCAGAAGCGTTGGTGGCCTTAATGCCGGCACTGACCTTTTGAAGCACTGCGGCACGCAGTTCTTGCATGTCTGAAATGTCGAAGAGTTGGTTGCGGGTATTTCCGAACGGTTGGGCTTCCCCCAGGAACCATCGCGCAAAAAAACCGGGACGTTTGTTTTCTTGTTGGTCGACCAGGTGGTCAATCAGCTCATTGGCGGTTTTTGAGAAGCGTTCAAATCCATCCTTGCCAACGACCTGCACGATCGAGTCCTTTTCCCGGTCAATATTACTGCGCGCGAGCTCGAGCATGACAATGTTCGTGTCGACCAGTTTGCTTTCGCACTCGTTCGTATAATTTCCAAGGCATGCCTGCCTGTATTCTTGAACTGCGTTGTTGGCCTTGAAGTCGTTGTAGGCTCCGCAGCCTGACATGGACACCAAAACACCTACAGCTACAACCCCACGAAACATGCCCATCCAAATATCCTTTTAAACCCGAGAACCGGTGGACTGCCGTGGAGATCGCCAGCAGTCGTTCCTAATGTTGAAGAGATCAAACCGCCGCCCACATGACCCATTCCGAGGTCATTCTGTAGGCAAGAAAAAGCCCCCGGTTCGCGGGGGCTTTCTCAAGCCTTCCGGCTTAGCCGATGTTCACGCCCATCGATTTAGCCAGAGGGGCCAGGCCGCCCGCAAAACCTTGGCCGATCGCCTTGAACTTGAACTCGTCGCCATTGCGGTACAGCTCGCCGAAGATCATGGCGGTTTCGGTCGAAGCGTCTTCGCTCAGGTCGTAGCGCGCCAGTTCTTTGCCGTCAGCCTTGTTCACCACACGGATGTAAGCGTTGGCAACTTGGCCGAAGCTCTGCTTGCGTGCTTCAGCGTCGTGAATGGTCACGGCGAATACCAGTTTCTTCACAGCGGCAGCCAGACCGGTCAACTTGACGTTGGCTTGCTCGTCATCACCGGCGCCTTCGCCGGACTGGTTGTCGCCCAGGTGTTCAACCGAACCGTCAGCCGATTTTTTGTTGTTGTAGAAAATGAAGCTGGCGTCGTCGAGGACTTGGCCGCTTTCACCCAGGATGAAGATCGACGCGTCGAGGTCGAATTTCGAGCCGTCGGTAACTCGTGCGTCCCAACCCAGACCTACAGTGACTTCGGTCAGGCCTGGAGCCTCTTTAGACAAACTTACGTTCCCACCTTTCTGCAAAGATACGGCCATTTTTGATTCCTTTTAGTGAGGTTGAAAGGCCTTTAATACAAGGCCAATCAGGAAAAATATTTAATTAAATCAACGACCTACGCGCTAGAAGTTCATGCCGTAGTTATTGGCAAGAGCTTTCAAGCCACCGGCATAGCCCTGGCCAACAGCGCGGAATTTCCACTCGCCACCGTTGCGGTACAGCTCAGCAAACACCATCGCAGTTTCGGTCGAAGCGTCTTCTGCCAGGTCGTAACGAACGACTTCCGCGCTGGTCGTATCGTTAACGATACGAATGAAGGAACCGCCGACCTGACCGAAGCTTTGCTTACGTACTTCAGCATCGTGAATGGTAACGATGAAGACGACTTTGTCCACGTCGGCCGGGATGCGGCTCAGGTCAACCTTGATTACTTCGTCGTCGCCATCGCCCGCACCGGTGCGGTTATCGCCAGTGTGCTCAACCGAACCGTCAACGCTTTTCAGCTGGTTGTAGAAAATGAAGTCGGCTTCGCCGCGTACTTTGCCATTTGCTGCCAGCAATAGCGCACTGGCGTCCAGGTCGAACTCAGCACCATCAGTAGCACGCGGGTCCCAGCCCAGGCCTACCAAGATTTTGGTCAGGCTCGGGTCGGTTTTGGTCAACGAAAGATTGCCACCTTTCTGTAGGGTCAACGCCATGGGTATTACTCCTTGTGGTATGGGCTGTTACTCAGCGGTTTCAGGTTGAGCTTCTTCCTTGCCTGGGAAGACAAGGCTTGCAACCACACCAATCGCCAGTACAACCATAACGATCAGCAGGCTGGTGTTTGCATCGATTGTGTAGCCATGGTGGAACATGTGGTCGGTTGCGTTCAGGCCGAGTTTAATGGCGATGAAGAACAGCAGCGCGACTACAGATTTTTCCAGGTGGACCAGGTAGCGTTTCAGCGCTTCGAGCACGAAGTACATGGTACGCAGACCCAGGATCGCAAACAGCATGGCAGAGTAGACGATCAGGGGCTCACGGCTAACCGCGATCACCGCCGGCACAGAGTCGAACGCGAACAACACGTCAGACACTTCGGCCACTACAAGGCAAAGGAACAGCGGGGTCGCAAAAATCGTTCCTTTTGCTGCCAGAGTCATGCCTTTGTTCTCAGGCTTCTGGAGTTCCACCTCCAGCTGCTTACGGCTGACGAAGAAATTATGGCCATGGAGTTTCGGCCACACAGGGAACAACTTCTGGGCGAAGCGGTAAGCCATATGCTTGGAGTAGTCCTCTTCCTCTTCATCATCACCGCCGGCGCGCAGCATCATAACTGCGGTCCAAGCCACGATCACTGCGAAGACGATTTCGACCCACGGACCGAAAGCCAACAGGCCGGTACCAATGGCAACGAAGATGCCGCGGAACACAATGGCGCCGATAATGCCCCAATACAGGACTCGGTGACGCATGCCATCTGGCACTTTGAACCATGCGAAAATCGCCATGAACACGAACAGGTTGTCGACGCTCAGAACTTTTTCCAGGGCGTAGCCAGTTACAAACAGGCTGGCGACTTCAGGGCCGTGCTGTACGTATAAGAAGCCGGCGAACGCTAACGAGATAGCGATCCAGAAGATCGACCAAATCGAAGCCTTAGCCAGGGAAATTGGCTTGTCACCGCGGTGAGTAACCATGTCGAGGAGAAGCGCGCCGAGCGCGATCCCGACGAATACCGCCATGGTCAGCGGAGGGAAACCGATTTGAGTGTCCAAAGTAACGCTCCTTAGAGTTCAAAATCAGCTGGGTTAAGGCCCAGCTCAAGGCAGACCAAACGGCAGGCCGCTTTTTCTTGGGCGTCAAAGTCGCCGTCCGACGCACCGATGGCACAGCCCACGCGCACCAGGAGTCGGGACGCGCCGGCATCGTTCTTGATCTTGCCGATGACCTTCAGTGCTTCGGCTTGGCCGAGTTGAAAGTCGAACTCGAACTTTTCACAGTGTGCGTTGAACGCCTTGATCACATCGCCCATGTCGAAAACTTTCAACTCAGGCGAGTTTTGGATGAAGCCGGTCATCTTCTGTTTTTCCTCAGAAGAGATACCGCCGGATGCAGCTGAGATGAGAGCGCAATTGGCGGTCATCGCATCTAGAAATTTCTGATTCTTGAACTTCGAAACTTCGGTAGTTAGTGCTTCACGCGCTGCTGCTGCGTTTTGCTTAAGCCATGCAAACATGTTGTGTTCCCCCAAGGGCGGGGTCGTATGACCCCGCCATGATTTCTATTTGGACCCTGCAGTCCACCTCATGCCCCAGCCATAAGCCTGGTCCATGAGTTTGTGGCCTCGGTGGAAGTCCACCCGCCGAGAGACCTTAACGGCACCGTTCACGTTTTCAAGCATCGCTATGGCACACATTGGTTCACGGCCACCCTCTTCATTGAGACGCACCTCAATGTCAGGCTGACCAGGAATGTAAATAGTCACCACTCCATCGGTTTCTTTCCAAGAAGGCGAGCCCTCATAGATGAAGGCGAACACTAAAATGCGGCGAATTTCACTCCATTGTTTGCCATTGATATGCAACCACTCGCCACCGGAAACAGAGCCAGTACGGTCATCGCCCATCAGCTGTATGTATGGTTCCCGATTGAGACTGCCGAAGGACTCCCCGAGGGCTTGAACAACGCCCTTCTCGCCGTCTTGCAGCTCGTACAGGCAACCAACGTCCAGGTCGACGGATTGGCTTCGCTTGAAGAAGCCGCCCGAGCTGCCTTTGTTCCAGTTCAAGTTCACCTTGATTTCGCCGAAACCGGCTGCCGTCTTTTCAAGACTGATAGACGATCGTGTTTTATCGAGGGTGACCTTGCTCAGACTAATCGTAGATTTAGGTGCAGCGGCCGGAGCAGGCGGCGGCGTTTGTACCACTGGAGCAGGTGCAGGTGCAGGGGCCGGCGCTGGTGCGGCGACCTCTACACCAAAGTGCTTGGCCAACGGCTCAAGGCCGCCATTGAAGCCCTGGGCCACACAGCGGAATTTCCAGTCACCATTTCGGCGATAAAATTCGCCGAGGATGAGTGCTGTTTCCTTCATGCCACCGGTTGGGATTTGAGCTTCAATTCCACCCGTCACCACAACCGAAAGTTGTGACACGCGCTCAAAGCTCGCCTTGTTCTCGTAGATCGTGGCAGTGAGCGCCACTTTCTCAACTGCAGACTCAAGACGACTCGTATCGAGTGAAAATACTGCGCGCCCAGCCGAGGATTCGGTCAGCTGAACAGCGCCACCCAGAATTTGAGGCTGGCCATAGAAACACATGTCGCCATCGCCTCGGACTTTGGCCGAGGCGCCCAGTGCGAAGGCCGATACGTCAATGTCGGCCCCCGGGATAGGCGAGTAATTGATATCAACGCGAAGCTGGCCGCTGGCAACCGGCGCATTACCACCAGGTACGAGATTAGCCATTAGCGTAACGCCTGAACGGCCAGAGTGATCAGGTCGTCAGCAGTACGACCATTCGTGGTGGTGCCGATCGCCTTGAATTCCCAGTCGCCATTTTCGCGAGCCAGGCTCGCCATGACGATGCCGGTGTGCCCACCTTTTTCAGAAAGGTTGAAGCGTGCCAGCTCGGTGTTGTTGCTGCCATTCACGATACGGCAGTAGGCCTTTTCGACCTTCTCAAAAGACTGGCCCGTGAATGAATTAACGGTAAAAATCAAGTACTTAACGGAGGCTGGCAGGCGCTGCAGGTCGACATTAATGGTCTCGTCATCGCCTTCGCCATCGCCGGTACGATTGTCACCGGAGTGCTTGATCGAACCGTCCTGGGACTTCAGTTGGCGGAACCACACCAGGTCGATTTTTTGGTAATCGCTGTTCAGCAAAATGCAGGAAGCGTCGAGGTCGATCTCGGAACCACCACCAAACATCTTGCCGAGGAAACCGCCCGCCTTGACTGGGTCCCAACCCAAACCAAGGCTGATGCTGGTCAGCGAACTGCCGGCCGTTTTAGCTAGGGAGATGGATTGCTGTTTTTGCAGGGTAAGTGCCATGGTTACGCTCCTTGTTGGTCATCAGTGTTCGCGTGTCGATCAGGGTTGACCGCCACTTGCAGGTTAGCGTGCGCGACATTGCTCACACCCAAATTCCCGCTTCTATCTGCCCGCAGGCGAAGACGGCGCCATGCGGGGTGAAAGTGTCGCCAGTGTGCTTCTTGCGCCGCGGCCAACAACTCGAAATCACCGCGGGTGTCACCCCATGCTTTAAGCCGGTACTGGCCGAGCGGCCCATACACAGCCTCAAGTCTGAGTACTTTGTTCTCGCATCTGCAGTTGTTGCCAGTCATGCGTCCGGTCAACAGACCGTCTACCGCCTCAAGCTCGGTGCCGATCAACTTGATGCCAAGTCGATCCGCAAACGGCTGGAGCACCAACGCTGGGGACGCGGAGCAGAGAGTAACTACTGCACCTGCCTCTACTTCGGCGGCGACAGATTTTAAACCTGAAGGGCGCATGAGCTGTTCCCAAAACAACCCGCAGAATTTCACGGCCTGCTCCTGCACCCATTTCATTTCTACGCCTGTAAGAAACGTGCTGATCAGCTGTGCTTTCAACTCATCACGATTCAAACGCCGAGCCAGGAATCGAACGCTTGGCAGCGCAAGCCGCAAAATGCGTCGATTGAATTCCCGGGGTCCGAAGGCAAACTTCAGGAATGGGACGAAGCTATCGTGCCGGGTCAGCGTGCCGTCGAAGTCAAAAACCGACAGCACCTGACGCCTTTGCCCGCCAGCATCGTCAAATCCCATTGTCATCGCGCGGCCTCGGCCAAACGGATAGGCGCCTCAATAGGTCCTACATCCGGTTGCCGAACTCCGTGCCACTCTGCTCTTTCAAGGATGTTGACCGCCCATTTGTAATGGGTCGCAGGCTCGCACATGGCATCGTTGTGCTTGAACACTGCCGGAGCAACTTCACTGACAATCATCCTGGCGCAGTTGAGGTCTTCGAGGCTTACGCGCAACGCGTCCTGGATCGTGTTGATCTGAGATGGATGAATCGCCGTCTTCCCTACCAAGCCATGGGCGATGTCGAGTTCCAGCTCCTCCATCAGCAAATGCGGTGTCGCGAGTTGTTCGAACACCGGTGCCGTCAGTGCGAAACCTTGAGACCCCATGACGCCTGCCAACATTGGGATCACGTAGCCCATTGGGGTGCTGTAGAGCGTTGTTGCGGGATTGCGACGAAGTCCAAGACTTCCCATCAGGTCGTTCCCGCCGATACGTAGGGCGATAATTCGCTGATTCAGGTTCGCCTTCAGCGCCTGGCCCAACTCGACCATTCCACCTGGGTTGAACACGTCTGTAGTTTCCAGCGTCGGCATGAGGTACAGCGCCGGGTTTGTAACGGCCTGTTCCCAATCTCCAAGGTTGCGCAGGGTCAATTTCGGCACAACGAACCCATCGACGTGGGCCATCAATGGCCATTCATTCAGCACGGCAGCCATCACCGAGTCTCGGGGGCGAACAAACAGCAGCGGACCATCAGACGGACGCCCACCGCGCTCGTTGATCGCGGTCAACAGGCCATGCAGATTTTTCAACGCCGTGTCGACGTCAATTTCCGCGACCGCATCCTCCAAGCAAACAACCAGAGAACGCAGTTCAGGCAGTTTTGTGCGGAAAACCACTTCCAGCAGATCCGCACGTGTGGCCGGCATGTAGAGCGTTGCCCCCAGGGCATAAGGAGAAAGGACTTTCATCAGCTCACACTCCGAATGATGGTAACCGCCCGGTAAGGGCCCAATGCAGCACCGACCTCTTCCACAGCCACCCCAGCGCCCTCAGTCAGGTGCATGAGCAACTGAACATCGCTGTCGCTACGGCTGCGAACCAAGACGTGATCCGGTACGCGACGCAGTACCGCGCGGGTTGCTTCGGCAATACCTGGCTTTACTCGGTTGAGATTGGTAATGCCGAACTGGGAGGCCAGCGACTTGACTACGTGCGCAGCTGCACCCTGCAATTCAAAACGCTGGGTGTCGGTCCATGGCGAGGCTTGAGGAACCGCCCCCAGCGCCTTTCGCTTCTCGTCGATCTGCTCGATGAACTCGCGGGTTAAATCGTGCTCACGCAGATGGTCGTAAACCACACAACCATGCAGGCCTCCATTCGCGGGCCAGATGGAGCGCGAAACCAGACCAGACACCGTCGCACCAAGGATGCCGGAGGGGATAACCCAGTCTTCAGCCGACGCGGACAACCACGCCCGGCCGCAGGGATCTGCCAGCACAACAAGCCGAGGTTCCTCAGGAAAGCGTGAGTCGCCATTGAGGCTGCGCTGAATCTCACCAGAGATAGCGCCCTTCCCTGTCCAGCCATCGACGAAGACGATGTTCTCGGCACCATGTGCCTGAATGATGGCTTCGAGGGCGACCTTATCTATCCCCCGATCCCGAACGATGCTGATTCCGTAGTGGTGCGCATCTCGACCCATGTCGAGCAGGGCCCGACGCAACAACACGCCGAGCGGCAGGCCAGCACGAACGAAAGACACGAGAACAATTGACGGACCCGTGCATGCCTCGCTCAGCGCCAGCGCCAGGGACTGAACGTCCATGGCCATGCGGGTACCGTTTTGTTCAAGTGCGCGCTCGTATAGGGCTTTATGCACGTCAGTCGGCGCACTCTCCAGGCTGATCATTTCGGAGTAGTGCTTCTGCTTCGACTGAATCAGACGCTCCTTCTCCAAGACATCAGTGGTTTCCATCTGAACGGCCTGCAGCAGAAACTGAACATCATCTGCTGCATAGCTGCCGCTCCCTACGGTAACCAGACCCGCAACGGCCTTAGTCATGGATTTTCACCCCAACCAGCTTGGCCAATTGGCTACGCGCAGGGGTCGCCCACATATGACACTCCTGCATGAAACCGAGGTCAGTGATGCTGTCCCCAAAGCCCAGCACAGGACGCTCACCATTGGCCTCACGATCACGGCGCAACAATTCTTGAACGGCCACTTCCTTCGACAGGCCCAGCGGCAAGAACGCGAGGTTGTTGGAATTTCCGTGGATGTGCATCCCTTCCAGTAAACCGCGAGCCTGTACTTCCGCGAGTACCGTTTGCAGGACTTCATCGTTGGATTCGTTGTGCTTGGTCACCACGTAGTGGCGCAGGCCTTCTTCCTCGACAACCCATCCGCGCAAGGAAATGCCAAGCTCCTTACCAATGGCGAGGGTTGCTTCACTGAGGCCTGGCAAGCGAGCCTGATAGTCAGCAAGAACATCGCTCATGCGTGCTTGCCATTCCTCGTCAAGCTTTCCATCAGGACCAAGGATCACGCCGCCATGGGAGCAGACGGCACCGTGCATGAAAGGCAGTTGCACACGACTGAATGCTTCAACGCTGCGCGCTGTAACTGGGATCACGTCGGTTGTGGATAGGAGCCAATGGGCAAGGGAATGTTGGACAGTGCTCATGTAGCCATTGGGTTGACCCTCGATATCGAGAGTCGCAGTGACCCGCGGCAAACCTTCTGGCATTTTGCGAGCAGTCTGGAACAGGGTGTCGTCGAGATCGACCAGGGCGAGGGGGCGCTTATTGACCATCGACAATCACCTCCGCGTTCAGGGATTCAATCAGCGAGGCGGACACAGCCTGCACAGGTGTTTCCGAGCAAATCAGGACGCGATCAAACTGTCCGGGGCTCACGTTGTAGAGGAAGTTGGGGATACCGAGACCGTAGTTGTCCGCGAACGACAACACGTGACCGATGGCATGGCCCAGAGCGATTGGCGAGCGACTGGTTGAACTGAAATGCACATCTGCGCCAGCACGCTCTAAGCGTTCAGCGAGCAGAAATGGACGCCAGACGAATTCACTGGTACCGACCACAAGTACGCGCTCACCTGCTTTGACGTTCAGGTCCAGAGCCAGGGTGTCTTCTACGACGCGAATACCATGACGCCCCCAGTCACTCTCCGCCATCAACGGCCACTCACCAGGCTCGATGGTACCAACGGCCGGCATTTCCGGTAGCGGCGCCTCAGCGTCCTCGTGGAAGGTGTACGAACCCTGCAACAGCGATACCTGATGTGCCGAGTCCCCAATGGTTTTGCGAACAGCATCGCCGGACCAATCCGTCAGTACGCACGTCACCACGCGCTCGACCTGGGTCAGGCCGGCATCGACCAGCGCACGGTGAAGATTGATGAAAGTTTTGCCGGTGGAGGCTTCGTCGTCGACCAGCACCAGCGAACGGGCATTCAACATCATTTCCCGAACATCGGGATCGACAGGCAGATGAATGAGATGAGCGCTGGCGTGGCTATGCTCTTCTTCAAAACGGGCGAACAATTCATTGCCCGTCGGGTGACGTGTGCTGACCATGTAGACGGTGTCAGGGCGGGTCGCGCTGAAGGCACGATGTACGCCGGCACCCAAGCCAACTGCTGTTTCCGCCATGCCGATAACGAGCACAGGCCCTGGCAGATCTTCAGGTATTTGCGCCGCGAGACTGTGAAAGCTCGCGTTCATGATCGAAGGACGCACAGGGATATGGCGGCCCAGTACTTTGGACACGAATAGAAACGCACGCTTGGGATTACGGCGCTCGGCGAAACCGAACAATGAGCCCGGGTCGATCTGTGAGGCATCGACGGTGACATCGAGACGCCCGCGCATCAGTTGTGCGCTTAGCGCTTTTGTTACTGCGTTACTTTCCATGAAACAAATTCCTAGGTTAGCGTGAGGTCGATAACCTAACGTCTCGTCCGCAGCTTTCAAGTCAAAATAGGGGCTAAAAATTCTTGGCTTCGACGCGCCACATAGATGCTTGGGCCGAGCGAGCTAATTCAGCAGTGGTGAACGTCTTGCTGTTGGATGTTTGAGGTGCATCGACGCGGCACGCATCCAGAAAGGAGAGGAGCAACGACGCCTTAACCGCAAAATTCATATTTTGAGCATCAGGCATTGTCGACGTGACCAAACCGACTACGGCACCTGATGAATCAAACAAGGGAGATCCGCTAGAGCCTGGTTGAATGGCCGCGGTAAATTGCAAAAGGCTTGAATCGTTGTGGAGGCCAAACAACGCCGACACACCACCCTGGGTAACGTGCACACCGCCGCCGGCAAAACCTGACAACGGGAAACCCAAAGCAACAACAGATTCGCCTAGGTCACAGCCAAAGCCCTTTTTGAAGGACACTGGTTTCAATGTGGGGGATTCCATGACTCTGAGGAGAGCGATGTCGTTACGCTGATCGATTACGACTGGCTCCGCACGATAACGACCCTCAAAGGAGGAAATAGATATCTCACTCATACCCTCGATTACGTGGGCACAGGTGAGCACATGGTTCTGCGAAACAGCGAAGCCGGTACCGGTTGCTCCCGTGCGCGATCGATCAGGATCACCTGTACGACTGCGCCCTTTGGGATGAGCGTCATTGATATCGATGCCAATCCGACGCCCAAGGGCTGCCAACCCATAAGCCGAACCCTCAGCTAGGGCACGAAACTTCCATTGCTGATTACGGATGTAGAACTCGCCGATGATGATCGCCGCTTCACCGTTATCGTGAAGGTCCAATCGGTATTCGATCTGTTCGTCCACAAGCAAATGCAACGAACGAAGCTCGCTTACCGGGCCGGCTGCGGAAAATGTGTACGCGATAAGAAGCACCCGATCGCTGCCGGGCGGGAGGGCTGACAGGTTCAACTTACAACCAACCTTCGCTTGGTCGCCGCTCCACTCCATCCATGACTGTGTAGTCTGGAATAGTGCAGCCTCACCAGTGGGTTGGCGTTTGTCATTTACCGGCAGTATGGCAATCGCCGCGTACTCCCCGAAAGCCGAGGAGTTTCCGCATTCCAGAGTCCATTCACTCCGTGCACCTGATACCGCGGTGTTTACGCCTGGCGCGAGCACCATCATTCCTTGATTACTCCTTGAGTGCTAAAACCACCGCGCTGCAATGGTACCAAACTTCAGGTTTCTCGATGCCTCAGGATGTCATTTTGGCACTACAGCTGCAACGGTGACCCCTTTCACACGTACGTCTGGCCGCCAAACGGTAGCTGGCTCAGGGAGATTCAGGCGGCGAGTAGCAAATATGCCCGCCAAATTGACGCCAGCCTCCCGGGTATAACCAACGCCACCAGAGTAGCGCGGGTTGATTTCCAACAAGTGGGGTATACCCTGCGCATCATCCTTTGTCTGAACGTTCACAATGCCGTCACACTGGAAATGCTCGGCCGCTTTGAGTGCAAGCTCAACCGCTGCACCATCGTTTTCAAAAATCTGATGGACGCCGGTCTTCCTCCGGGCCACGAACGCGATCGCTCGGCCAGCCTCGCAGACCATATCGACCGAACACTCGCTCCCGGGCATGTAAGGCATCACAAGCATCGCTGGCGGCGTTGCTCTTTCGCTGTAAGCACGCATGTATGTAGCGAAATTCGCAACCCGTGCATCGGGATCAGCAAAGCAGCGAAAGGGATCAGCACCCTCTTTGAAACGCCAAAAGCCTTGGCCATAGATGCCGACTGCAGGTTTTACGCAGACCTCACCCGACGCCGAAAGAGTTTCGTAAGCAGCAAACATATCCTCAGCATTCGTAGCAGTGATCGCCGGCACGCAAGCCAAGCCAGCACGCTCTGCCTCAGCAGTAAACCTGCTCTTGTCATCAACGAGGTCGAAGGTTCGCATCGATGTCCCACCGGTTACCAGCACCAGGCCAGCTTCCTCGAATCGAGCCCGGGCCTGCTCAAATACACCCCCCAATCGACCTGCCAGGATTACTTTGATGCCATAGGTGCGTGCAGTCGAAATCACCCACGAGATCCGCTCTTCAGCACCACGAGGCTCGGTGAAACTAATATCTGCACCGGCCGTGATTTCAGGGCGATCGTCGCGATGCGAGGCGAAAATCTTCACCTCAGGTGGCAGCGCATCACGCGCACCTTGAATAATGTCGCGCTGGCTAGACTGCCCTTCGAGAAACCAAATCATGTTTTAACCTCACTTGTAGATGTGCACTGACAGTCAAACCCGATGACGGGGACTGACAGCATCCGATAAGTTCAACCGGAACATAACGAGTCCGGCCGTAGCGTCAAGGCAATGCAGCGCGTTGTTCCAGGAGAGCGTCATCACGAGACAAGCTCCCATCCACAATTTCGGTTTTCAGCTTTTAAACTGGACCGCTTGCATGCGGTTCCTGCGCTCGTAAAATAATTCGGGACGGTGGTGGTGAGGCAAAACTAGGCGAGGTCAGCCGGAGAAAAACAAACAGCATCGTCATTTTCGAGTCGAGTCCAGTTAAGAATGGGCACCGATCGCAACATTTTTCTAACAATTCTGCAGCGACATCAAGTAAATCGTCCACAGACATTCTATTTCAGCGTATGAAGCTGCAGGGCAACTGAAGCTCACCCCGTACCGTCCTCAAGTTTTGAACCAGTATCGACCCCGGGATAATCTATACCACCACCTGGAGTCCGGCGACTAAAGGGTCAACAACTACGCGATTGGGCAAAATTCCGCGTATCCACATTCCATGAAACGAGGACACCCGTGAAGGTCCATTTCCGCATAAGCCAAAACCCGCTCGCGCGCACCAGATGAGTGGCCGGGGATTAACAAACTCGAAGTAACTGCGTGCGGTAGTGTTGCGAAAAACTAAGCTCGTATGCAGGTCCAATCACGAAGTCTTTAAGAGACGCTGAAGAGCTATGACCAGCTTGATCTGGATGCATAAGGCCGAACCCGATCTCCAGATCGCTCCTCGACTCAGCATCGCCACTTCCAAACTCGTAGCTGACGGAGTCACTCGGCGCCCCCCGTACCAAGCTGAGCACAGCATGGGAATCTGGCAAGTCATCAGCTACCCGCTCAGAAAACTGCTGAAGCGTTGGTTCCGCCAGGACGTAAAGCCATGCTTCGTTGTCAGTCGTAGTTGAACGACGCAGGATCCGTCCTAGAACTTGTCGGTAGTATAATTCGGTCCTGATCCGACTCAGGTGACAGCACACCTGTAACCTAGGGATATCCGTCCCTTCACTGATCATCCCAACAGCGACTATCCAAGGACAACTGCTGTAGCGAAAGTCGTTGATTACCTGCTGAGCATTGGGAGTCTTGTTGGTTACGACTTGGCACATCTCACCTTGGTGCCGGAGCATAGCCGCGATCTGATGGGCATGTTCAATGTTCGTTGCTACCACTAGGCCGCCGGCGTCAGGCTTCACCTCGCGAATCGAATTAAGCTTGTTACACCCCAAGAGCAGTAGCTGCTTGAGAATATCCTCATGACATAAAAGATCTTCGTAGGACACAGGAGAGTCGGCCAAAAGCCTGGCTATGTTTGGGAAAATCGTGACCGTATTCTCGCTTGCAACGGCCTCAGAAAACCTAACCATTTGATTGTCAAGAATGACTATCCGAGGCGATCGACAAACTTGGTCCGCGATTGCCTCTGGCAATCCATATCGATAATCGCAGATAAGATTTGCCTCAGGCGTGGAATAGCGTGCCAAGGCGATTGCCTTTTGATCAGATCGCCAAGGAGTACCCGAAAGTGCAAGCGTGCATGCTGCGCGATCTTGAACTCTCTGAATGATCTGTTGGCCCCAAGCATTGCTTAACAGCGCATCGTGGCCTGCACAGTGATGTATCTCATCAAATACGGCGAATATACGATGCTCATCGAAGAGCCTCCAAAACGCCTCATCCCGATACTCCATACCTTGATAGGTACACACAGCACCCACAGCGCCGATTAACCCATCAAGCCGTCTCCCGAGCACTTCGGCAAACGTCCGACGGAAGCCATCTACCACTTGTCGAGATGGAGCGAAACAAAGGATCAAATCAATTTCATTGCGCTCGAGCAGCACCTTGGCTAGCTCTGCTGCCATTCGCGTTTTTCCCGAACCTGGTGTTGCTTGGCAGAAGAAGTGAGGGTTACCGCGATAGTGCTCAAGCGCGGTTTCTATACATTCCCTTTGCCACTCTCGAAGAGATTTTGTCATGCCGCGGCAATTGCCTTGAGCGAGTTTTCAAGCGCACGAAGATGCCCCAGCAACCGAGAGCTGCGGTCTCGAACCTCATGGTATTCGCCTTGAAGCCGGGCTCTTAAAACAGGGATCTCCTCAAAGAGCTGTTTGTAACGCTCCGTTTCCCCCATTGAGGACAGGAGGTCTAGGCGAGTCTCTTTTAGCATTTCTTGAAGACGGCCTTGGTCGTCCGATTCATTTTGTGCTGATCGTGTTGGCAGCTCGACCAACGGACCTTCAACGCTTTCAGAGTGAAAAGGGGATGAGTTGTCAGGTCTTTGAAATCGGGAAGCAACCAGCACAAGGTTTATATGGGCCGGCCTTTCCAACAGATGGAAGAGCTGTCCACGCTTACTGAGTTTCGGCGACTTCACAACCCAGCCGGCACGAATCAGTCGACGGATTTGCTCATAAACGTAAATCCGAACTGCGCCCAGCTCATAGCCAGGGAAGTCTAGAGTCGCTGCATAGGCATCTCGAAGCTGGCGAGTCGTGAACCGCTGATGTATTTCTTGGCAAAGCAAGTCGTACAACTGCCTGTCGAATTCGAATGAATCATGTTTCATGCAGGCACCCAGAGTTCCGCGAACAAAAATACGGATTATAGTCCGTGGCTGATTCGTCCGCAAACGCCCGATAGTGCTGCCTCAAGCAGGTTGAGGCAGCTATGGGGAAATTGGCGAAGGCCTTGGGAACGAAGATACGGGAAGCAAGGAAGGCTAAGGGCTTGTCCCAAGACGTCCTAGCTCTCGTCTGCAAGGTTGATCGTAGCTATATGGGGCGCATCGAACGTGGAGAGGTAAACATAACGGTCGAGAAGCTTTATCAGATTGCTTTGAGCCTAGGGTGTGAACCAGGGTCACTTCTGCCGACAGCCAAAGATGCTAGCGATTGATAAGGTCAGGAATTGCCCCCTAGCAACCTCATTGAGGTAGAGACAAACCTTGACTTTAAGGATGCAACCTAACCTGAAAAGGCTTGATTTGGCGCTCCGCCAACTCTAACTCCCTTACGCGTTCCCATAGCTGTAGATTTTGTGTGAGGACCCGGTCGCGCTGCGCACGAACAGTTGCTAATTCAGTCGCCAAGGCATCAAGCTTATCTTCCAAACTGTCAATTTTTTTAGTGTTTGAATGACTGCCCCCCCGATTTGCCTCTGCACGAAAAGCCTCAATCCTGGCTAATATGGGCAAATGTGCGTTACGAGATTTCTTGAGGTAGCCACGATCAAATCCGGCTTCGAAACTTACAATGCTCGCGGTGATTTTCGAACGAGATAAGCCTACATGCTCCGCCACAACTGGCCTGCCTTCGAGAAGGCGCTGCAACGCCTCTTCACACTCAAGCAAACCACGACCAACTACTTTATTAGAACGCATAGCTACACATCCTTATCAATAAAGCGCGCCTTAAAGCTCAGGAGTCGTTCAAGATCCCCATTGGCTACTTGATATTCTCCCGAACCATAAGAATATAGCGTTAACTCTTCAGTCATAGCCTCAATGGCATGGCCAACTTTTTCAGGCTGTATTATTGCGCCTTCACATATCAAACATTCTGTGAAATCACCAAGCAAAAAATAATCACATCGACCAACCTTAGAACAACCACCTAAAAAAGTTGGCCGATAGCTAATCTCGCAATTCTTCACACGAATCAAAGTGTCTGCCCTAACATCCTCAATGCATACTTCACCATTCTTCAAACGAGCTTTCTGTTTCTCAATATAAGACCCCGTGCCTCCGAACAATGGTGCTTCCCTGAACAGCACATCGGACAGCAGTTGATTCGCAACAGCCATCGGCATCCCCATCTGAAACTCCAACGCAACATGCGAGTTGGGCAAGACAAAGCCATTACTTTTCGGATCGTAGTATCCAAAAATAGTCTTTAGATTTTGAAACCCATTACTGTAATAGCGAGCCATTTCGAGAGTCACTTGTTTGTATTGCGACTTCAAACTGGGCAACGAAATAAATCCACTATTGCTACCATAGAAAGCTAATGAACGGCGAAACTGGTGACCTGTCAGCGGCCAAGAACGACCTACCGCAAACTCTGGCTCACTGTAAAAGTCACGCTTCGTATCAGTTTGCGCCAACTCCTGTATGTCAGAAAGCTCAATCCTGACACCTTCTATTAGAGGAATTTTATTATAAAAATTCCCTAACTTCCCCACACCAACATCGGTATTGCGTTTTCGAAGGACTGCGGGATTTAGAAATAATGGACAGTCATTATCCACATCAATTTTATAGATACTTGCTAGTCCTCGACAAATTGCCTGCGCAATTTTTACAGCCTTGACAACTTCGCTCGGCGCGAACCACGATTCTGATTTTTTGTACCCTGTAAATTTTGTGGTCGTCGACAGAACTGAGACTGATCTCGCCAAGTCGCGAGTCACTCCATTATCATCAACGACCTCCTTTAAATAGATCTCATCAGACAAACAATCATACTGCATGCGCAGCACCTCTTGCTCTCTCATGCCTGTGTATAAGTGAATTACGTTTTTTACAATGTATTGCATTTTCAATAGCGCAGGGCTCAACCCTCTTTTATGAGAACAAGAAAAAACTCCAGAAAAAACCTCATTCAGACAATGAGCCTGAAGCACCTCAGTCATAATTGGTCTGTAATTAGCCTTTCCGCCAGGCAACAGACTTTTCTGAACATCATGAGCGAGCCCATAGAATTCATCGCAAAACTTAGATACAAAGCACTCCAGGCTTTCTACGCCTCGGTGAATCTGATCAAGCATATCTTGGAGAACGTTTATTAGCTCCAAATAGATCCTAGTTGGAATAACCGGATGTTGATTAGGCTCATGTCGACGCAATTCAATATCACGCGAACTAATAACGCGATAACCCAATCGATCATCACCAACAGAAATTAAATTGGCAAGCAAAGCTGATAGCATTTGCGGAAAATGTGGCTGCGCCCTCTCAGCAATAAACGCTGCCAAATAGACCGGGGTACTGAAAAGTTGTTGCAAGGACAACACACCAACTAAAGGCTTTTGGATTTGCTCATAACAAAACAACACCGCGCTCCGCAAAACCACCCAGCGCTGCTCTAATGTCTTTGCACTCAACCGCCCCAGACGACCACCTCCTGCGAAATATGCAAGACAATAGATAATGTATTTCACCTCATCGATCAACGCTTTGTTTTCGGGACCAATCGACTTTAAAATCTTATCAAATCTAAACTTCGTGACCCTCGTCGCTCCAAGTCGATATGGATTAAAGTCCCATATCCACTCTTTATATATTGCCGTTGGCGTACCATGTTTATTTCGACACAGAACAAACTCAGATGAGGGTTTAAAGTTTATATCCAGCATTGCAGCATCAGGAGCAACGGCACCCAAATTACCCATGGCGGCATATAAACCACTTACCGCAGAGGCACTCAAAATACAACCCCCATTGCTTCATAGCGTTGCAGGCGTCGCTCCCAAAATGGCGTTAGCACCCCAAGATTAAATACTTTATTCCTCATGGCAGATACTAACTGCGAAACAGACTCCGAGCGATTTGCAATTGCCTCTAAGATAAACTCGACCCGAATGGATAAGTCCTTATAGAGTACTTCTGCGTGACCACTATCCTGAGCAGTATTGCGTACAGCGTTAACCACATAATGGAGACTTAATAACTTATGAATATCATCTTCATCGGCGTGACAGAAATAATGAGTGCAATACAAACAGCCGTACTGATTACGACAATTCGGCTGAATCACCGGTGCTTCGGTATCGCTGACGGGAACTGGAAACCTGAACGAGTCACAATGACCAACGGCAATTGAGTCAAGTTTATCTGACGCTGTAACACTTCGCTCACGTACCATTTGAGCAGCTTTACGCACTGAATCCCAGTAAGTACCAAACTCACTTTCCTGCTGTTCAACAGTGGCTTCTGAGTACGACGAAATATTCACCCCACTGGAATGATTTAACGCCCGCGCAACTGTTTCCAGGGAGTACTTAGCCGCGTGATGAGCGGAACTTTTATGCTTACGCGCCTTGTTATAGGTTATTTTTGGATATTTGCCATCTACAAAAACGCCCGAAATCGATGAGTAAAACCTAGTTGCCGCAGCCCCGGCATCAAGATCAGAAAATGATAGACAAACAGCGCCTTTAGAAATCTTTATCTTGAAAAACAATCTATCAACATATTCTCCATTGAGAATCCAATCACGCAACTTAAAATACTCTCGAAGCAGTGTTAACCCTTTTTTTCGCCCTAAGACATATCCGGTCATCTTTCCTCTAGCACGAAATTTTACAGCCGTTAATTCTTTCTTCAATACTGACTTATCAATCCCCAGAGCATCCTCATAACTAAACTGTTCCAGTTCAGTAGGTGATGCACCTGTCATCAACATAAAAAGAGAAATATATGCTTTTACAGCAAAGGCGGCCATTTGCAACCGGACATAATTACGAGATTCAGAATTAGCAAATTCTACGCTAGCCTGCGCATCTGCTATAGCACGCTCTGCTTCACAAAGCCTAATTGTCTGACCTCTTCCAGCATATTTGGACATGTATTCTTCGACTGTTGCAACACGTCTTTCTGCCACGTTATAACAATCATGCCCCTGTCGAAAAGGACTATTCATTCCACCATTAGAGGGAAACTTAACAACTTCATAATTTCTTATCCGGACTACGCATGGAAATGGCTCTTGCTCAAGAATAAAATTACTGTAATCACGCGCAATGGCAATACATACGTCCGTAAAAAAGTGTACATCGGATTCTCTAGGCGGCTTTATTGCTTTTCTTTGCCTAGCAATTGGCACGGCACTACGAACTACATAATCCACTACTGATGAAAACTGGAGTCCAATTATGAACTGTAAGGTCTTCTGACATTTAGCGGCATGCTGAGGAGCAAAATCCCCTTTTCTGATTGAATCATTAAGATAAGATGTGTAGTCAGCGTATGCTCTAGATGCACAACTTACATCAGTAAAAACCTCCACATAACCATTGGCATTTAACCAATTCACGACAATGTGCAACACTCTAAACTGGGTTACTATCGAATTATCGCGCAAACCTATTAGAGAATCGAGGAGCTTCACCACTAGCTCACGCCTACTTTCCACAAGAGATGACTCGACAACCGATATAGTACCGGCATTGTCAAACTCCCTCGATCTAGCTTCGCCTCGCGTTGCATATGCGATACTCCCAATATCGATAGGCGACTTATACCCCTTTGCATTGGCAAGCTTTAGACGCAAGCGCTCCGGAAACACATGCTCCTGACTGATTTCATCTACCGTGATGACTTTTGTTTCACGAAATGACCAATCAACATGACTATTCATCTTGAGCACTCAGTATAAAACTTGAATAACTACCTAAAAATAGACTAGCCTCAAACTTTTCCTGCGCGACAGTTTTCTGAGGAAGCATCTTGAATAGTTGAAGGTAATGCTCTGTCATCTCTCGTGTGGCGTGGTGCATTCGCTCCATTATAAAATCAATATCATCTCCTGGACGCATAAGCCCCACAACAATAAGGGCCTGCAATCTTTGATAGAGCTGAAACCCAAAAGTCGCACGCAACCAGTGATACGAAAAGTCCTGAGGGTACTTATCAGATGTCTTTTGCAATATTTTTCGCTTTATTGTGTCTGTGACTTGGCCAATGGGTCTAGATTTGACAATAGGGTAGCGCGGATCATCTTTTGCCATGTAATAACACCCTCCCTGATCAGATAAAAAGACGTACATATCCTCGTCTTTTATCTGTATATTTGGGTAATATAAAGACAGAGCGGTTCTAAACTTATCTCGCCGTTGCCTCATCATCGGACTATCTCCAAGCACCCGTAACTCCTCAGCAAGTTGCTTTGGCACGTGCAAACGTTGGCTACGGTCTTTCTTGGTATCCATCCCTGTGCCTGGACCGGCATGTAACAGATAGGTGCCATCTAACTGCAGCTTTTCTGAAATGAACCCTTTTAGATGCTTTAACCGCATCGTAAGCACGGTCTGCTTACGGGCGCCAGTCATCAAAGCCGTCAACAGTATAAGACGTTCTAGTGCTGACCACTCCTCACCTTCAATAACCTTCAAAAACTCAGCCAGCTCAACATTAGACAAAGGACGAAGATCTTCGTTGTCCTCTCGCACATACCCTATTGATACCAGCCTTCCTGGAACCGTTGATTTAGTTTGACTACGCTTTTCAGCCGTAATCACCCTAGCGGCCCCGTAAGCATTTTTAATTAAAAATTTTACCTCCTTGACTGTATCTACTCGCTGCAAGTCAATGTCATGCCAATTGGCACAAACAAATCTATAGAAATCAAATACCACGCCTGTGTATTGATTTACGACTGCCGAACTACGCCCACTATGATTTATCAAATGAGCAAAATACTTATATGTAGGTCTCAACACAGGGCGACGCCCCGAAAAGTCGAGCCAGTTAAGTCCTTCGCTTTCACAGTAGATCAAGTAGTCTAATAATTTGCTGGCTCGACGGCGCAGATCATCGGTAGGCCTATTGCTTAACGTTTTATTTTCAATCAAGGATAAAAGGTATGAATTGGCTTCATGCCAAGGCTCACCTTCCTTATGAAACAGAAACGGGAGATTGTAGATATCTCCCGAGGTAAACGAAGAGCCGATTTCCTCAACCTGGTAGAGCTGTTTGGTTTCAGCCCCTTCAAGTACCGATTTAATTGAGTCAACGGGCTGGATACCGACATGCAGGGTCGCGAAGGCGCTCTGCGCGTGAGGGATGAGAACGAGGCGACCTTCGTAACGCCGATTTGAGTAGGACATGACTCACCCTCAAAGGACTGAGTCAACCCTAGATGTTAAGCGCTAAAAATCAAGGCTTCTTGTCAATGTCTTTCTTGTTAAGCGATTCGACCCAAGGGTCTAACTTATGGAATACTTGAACGGGCAACCCTTCCAGGTTCTACCCAGGGTCAATGGCAAGCGGGCGGCCAGCGGTGCCTCCAGCAGGGTATAGGCACTGGCCAACCACAGCACCAGCAACGGTATGCACAGCATGACCCAGGCGCCGCCGACCCGCCCGCCCGGACACGCGGTGCGCCGCGTCAGGTACAGCGCCCCCGGCAGCAACGCGACCGGCAACGCCAGCTTGGCGTAGAAAAGCGGCAAGCGAGCCACCTGCGCCAGATCGGGACGTACCCCGAACAGCAGGGTCATCAGCAACGCGGCCCCCAGGACACTGACCACCAGCGCCAGGGCAAAGCGCTTGCCGAACAGGTGCTTGTCGACCGCCGGCACACCGGTCGCCAGCAGGGTAATCAGCTCGTCAGTCCTCATCGTCCAACTACCTCTGCTACCCGATGCCAAGCGGGCCTTGGCACCAGCGGGCGCCCGGCCATCGAAGCCATGTGCGGCCGAGCGCGGTGCCGTTGGCACCGGCCAGGCCCTGTGGAGGTAGTTCGCTGCCAAGGGGGTAACGGTTACAGCCTGGGTGAATTTTCCCGCGCTGTAGCACCAGGTGGTCGCGCCCCCGGGGCATGGGCAGGCGTCAAGGCGGCGAGCGTGAGCACGTCGAAGGAAATATTCGATGTGCTGTAACCAAGTGCGCCGCCAGAGCGAATTACTGGTCGGACCGTCACGTTGCGCTGGCGGCCATTGAGCCTCTCACGGAGATACACCATGAAAAGCTTCGCCCTCGCTACCGCCGCACTCGCCCTCGCCTCCATTGCATCCACCGCCATGGCCGACAACCAGGCCACGCCAAGCGTGGAAAAATGCTACGGCGTCTCCCTGGCCGGCAAGAACGACTGCGCCGCCGGTGCCGGCACCAGCTGCGCCGGCACCTCCAAGGTCGACTACCAGGGCAATGCCTGGAAGAACGTCCCGGCAGGCACCTGCACCTCGATCAAGACCCCCAAGGGCATGGGCTCGCTCACGCCGATCAAGTCCTGAGCGCAGGCGCCGCCGATCATGCACGCTCCTATGCCACTGGGTGCCGGCCTTGGTTTGAAGGCCGAGCACTACGACGCCGCCCGGGACTGCAGCGCAGCCGGGCTGTGGTTTGAGGTCCACCCAGAGAACTACATGGTTGGCGGTGCTCGCCTGGCCCACCTGGAAGCGGTGGGCGAACGGCATCCGCTGTCGCTGCACGGGGTCTCCCTGTCCCTGGCGGCGGACGCCGCCCCCGCCCCGCCGCACCTCCAGCGCCTGCGCAGGCTGGCAGACCACGTGCGATCGGCGCTGGTATCCGCACCCCTCGCCTGGTCCAC